>NZ_JBEOXU010000027.1:0-59902 GCF_040296725.1 Streptomyces sp. NPDC002044 | reverse complement strand
TCCCCCCCCCCCCTTCCCCCCCACCCCCCCCGGGGCGGGGGGGGGGGGCGGGGGGGGGGGGGGCGGCGGCGCCCCCCCCCGCGGCCGCAGCCGCGATGGACAGCCCGGCGCTGCTCTAGGGAGCGCCGCCGCGTCCGGGCCGGTCCGTGTCCGGGCCGGTCCGTGTCCGGGCCGGTCCGTGTCTGTCCCGGTGCGTCCCGTCCCGGCGTGGGCGGCGCTCGCGGGGCGCGGGTGGTGCGGTCCGGTTACGCCAACTGGCCTAATCAGTACGCCACTTACACCCATGTGGGTGACAGGGTGTGGGTGGGCCGTACCGTACGGTTCGCTTCATGATCGACCGTTCCGTCCCGCGCCGGGTGCTCCCGGCCCCGGAGCCGCGGGACGCGGCGACCGTCCAGGCCGTCCTGCCCGTACGGCCCCGGACCGGCCGACTCCTCGTCCTGGCCACGGTGTTCGTCTGCGCCGCCTGCGGGCTGGTGTACGAACTGGAGCTGCTCGCCCTCGGGACCTACCTCATCGGCGACTCCGTGACCCAGGCGTCGGTCGTCCTGTCCGTCATGGTCTTCGCCATGGGGGTCGGCTCCCTGCTCGCGAAGCGGCTGTGCCACCGGCCCGCCTTCGGCTTCGGCGCCATCGAGGCCGCGCTCGCCCTGCTCGGCGGGCTCTCGGCCATGGCGCTGTACGCGAGCTTCGCCTGGCTGGGCGAGTCCCGCCCCGCGCTCGTCGCGTTCTCCTTCGCCATCGGGGTGCTCATCGGCGCGGAGATCCCGCTGCTGATGGTCCTCATTCAGCGCATCCGCAGACAGGACGCGGGCGGCGCCGTCGCCGACCTCTTCGCCGCCGACTACGTCGGCGCCCTGGTCGGCGGCCTCGCCTTCCCGTTCCTGCTGCTGCCGCTGTTCGGCCAGCTCACCGGCGCCCTGCTCACCGGCACCGTGAACGTGGTCGCGGGCGGCGGGCTCGTGCTGTGGCTGTTCCGCCGCGACCTGAGCCGGCGCTCCCGCTGGATCCTGATCGTCCTCAACGCGGCCGTCCTGGCCGTCCTCGGCAGCGCCACCGTGCTCGCCGACGACTTCGAACGGGTCGCCCGGCGGGCCGTGTACGGCGGGGAGGTCCGCGTCGCCGTCCAGACCGGGGTGCAGGAACTCGTCCTCACCGGGCCGCGGGCCGGCTCCCCGCGCTCCCTCGACCTGTACCTCGACGGGCGGCTGCGGGTCAGCGGGTACGACGAGTACCGCTACCACGAGGCGCTCGTGCACCCCGCGATGACCGGCCCGCACGGCCGGGTCCTGGTGCTCGGCGGCGGCGACGGGCTGGCCGCCCGCGAGGTGCTGCGCTACCCCGACGTCGACTCGGTCACCGTCGTCGAACTCGACCCCGGCGTGGTCAGCCTCGCCCGCACCGATCCGATGCTCTCCGCGCTCAACGCCGGGGTGTACGGGGACCCGCGCCTCGGCGTCGTCAACCAGGACGCCTTCGGCTGGCTGCGCCAGCCGGCCGCCCGGGACCGGTTCGACGTCATCGTCTCCGACCTCCCCGACCCGGGCATCACCCCCAGCACGAAGCTGTACTCGCAGGAGTTCTACGGGCTGGCCGCACGGGCCCTGCGCCCCGGCGGGCGGCTCGCCGTGCACGCCGGGCCGATGGCCGCGCGGCCGCGCTCGTACTGGACCGTCGAGTCCACCCTGCGCGCCGCCGGCCTGCGGACCGCCCCCTACAGCGCGGGCGGACGCCTCTCCGGCTTCGCCGCCGGACCCGACCGCACCCCGCGGCTCCTCGGAACCGCACCGCCGCAGGACTGGGGCTTCGTCCTCGCCGCCCGCGAGCAGGTGCCCGCGCTGCGCGTCGACCGCGACACGCCGGGGCTGCGTTCGCTGTCGACGCGGTCCCTCCAGGACGCCGCGCGCGACACGGAGCGGACCCGGGTGCCCGGACTCCCGCCGTCGACGCTGCCGCACCCGCGGTATTCGTGACCCGGCACGGGTCTCGTCGGTAGGCTCGGCCGCATGGAGCATCAGGTGTTCGTTCCGGTACCGCCCGACGACCTCCGCGCCGTACTGCGCGACCCCGTCCGGGTCGCCCGGTGCGTACCCGGACTCCAGCAGGACGCCGACGCGGCTTCGGGGCCGCTCTCGGGCCGGCTGAAGGTCCGGGTCGGCGGGCACACCGTGACCTACCGGGGCGCGCTGATCGTCACCGAGCGGACCCCCGGCCGCTTCACCGCCGACGGCGAGGGCACCGAGGTCCGGGGCCACGGCACCGTCACGGTCGCGGTGGAGCTGCGGATGATCCCGGCGGACGGCGGGACCCGGCTGGAGTTCACCGCCGAGGGTGCCGCCGACGGGCGCGCGGCCGCGTTCACGCCGGGGGCCACCGCCACCGCCGTACGCCGGCTGCTGGACCGGACGGCCGAGCAACTGGCCGCCGTCGCGGGCGAGCCGGCCGAGGCGGCCGCGGACGGAGCCGAGCCGGTACGGGCGGCCGCCGACGACTCCGATCCCGTCGCCGAGGGCGAGGCCGGAGAGGAAGCCGACGCCGCCGGGGAGGAGATCAGCGAGGTCACGGAGTCCCTGTACGGGACCGACGCGCCGGCCCCGTCCCCGGACCCGTTCCTCGCCGGGGCCCCGGACGAGCCGGCCGGGGCCCCGCGGCCCCCGGCCGAGGCCGCGCACGCCCGCCGCACCATGATCGGCCGCAGTGCCGAGGAGGTGGACCACGCGCCGCCGAGGGGCCGCTACGCCCCCGTCCCCGCACCCTCCGGCGGCGCGGCCGGGGACAGCCTGCGCTGGCTCGCCCCGGCCGCCGCCCTCGCCGTGGCCTCGGCCGTCGTACTCGGCAGGGCGCTGCGCCGCCGACGCTGACGACCGGCCCGCACTAGGGTCGGCGGCATGAGTACGCAACTGAGCGCCGGTGGCGCCGAGGTGACCGTCGACCAGGAGAACGGCTGCCGGATCAGCAGCCTGCGCATCGACGGGACGGAACTGCTGCGCCAGGGCGCGCACTACGGGGCCTTCCCCATGGTCCCGTGGTGCGGGCGGACCGAGAACGGCCGGTTCCAGGACGGTGCGACCGTCCACCAGCTGCCGGTCAACCACCCGCCGCACGCCATCCACGGCTTCGGCCGCGACGCCGCCTGGCGCCGGGCCTCCGCCGGCCCCTCGGACGCCGTGTTCACGTACGACCTCGCTGACCCGTGGCCCTACCCCGGCCGCGTCACCCAGATCGTCGAGCTGTCCGAGAACGCGATGACCCTCACCCTGGGCATCGAGACCTACGAGGATTCCTTCCCGGCACAGGCCGGCTGGCACCCGTGGTTCCGCCGCGACCTCGGGACCGGGAAGGACGTGCGCGTCGACTTCACCGCCGGCTGGCAGGAGGAGCGGGGTGAGGACCATCTCCCCACCGGCAACCGGATCGACCCGCTGCCCGGCCCGTGGGACGACTGCTTCGGGATGCCGGAGGGGGTCGACGTCACCCTCACCTGGCCCGGCGCTCTGGAGCTGAGGGTGACCAGCCGCGCCGAGTGGGTGGTCGTCTACGACGAGGAGGCCGAGGCGGTCTGCGTGGAGCCGCAGTCCGGCCCGCCGAACGGGCTGAACAGCCTGCCCCGCCTGGTCACCCCCGTGGACCCGCTGGAAATCTCCACCACGTGGGCCTGGCGGCGGCTCGGCTGACGCCGGAGGGGGCCGTCTAAGCTCAGGGCCATGACTGACGTACACGATGCGCTTCTGCAGCAGATCAAGGACAAGGCCGTCGTGCACGGCAAGGTGACGCTCTCCTCCGGCCGTGAGGCCGACTACTACATCGACCTCCGCCGGATCACCCTCGACGGCGAGGCGGCCCCGATGGTCGGTCAGGTCATGCTCGACCTGACCGCCGGGCTGGACTTCGACTGCGTCGGCGGCCTGACCCTGGGCGCCGACCCGGTCGCGACCTCGATGCTGCACGCCTCCGCCGCGCGCGGCGGGCGCCTGGACGCCTTCGTCGTCCGCAAGGCGCAGAAGGCGCACGGCATGCAGCGCCGCATCGAGGGCACCGAGGTGAAGGGCAAGCGCTGCCTGGTCGTCGAGGACACCTCGACGACCGGCGGCTCCCCGCTGACCGCCGTCGAGGCGGTCCGTGAGGCCGGGGGCGAGGTCGTCGCCGTCGCCACGATCGTCGACCGCGGGGCGGCCGACGCCATCGCGGCCGCGGGCCTGCCGTACCTCACCGGCTACCGCCTTGGGGACCTCGGCCTGTCCTAGGTCCGACGTCCCGCGCCGGGCCGGTCCGGACCGCCCCGGGCTGCCCCGGACCATAGGGTTCCGGCCTGCGGGACCGTGGTCACAACTGGTGACGAAGGTCCCCGGACGTCCCTGAGTAGGCTCTGACCTGCTGTTTTGTGAGCCGCCGGGGTGTTTCACGTGAAACACCCCGGCACGTTCTGCCCGCCTCGTGTGACCGGCGGGGTGGAGTGTCGCGCGGAGTCTGGAAAGATAGGCGCGACGATGACGTCGCCCCCAGGTCAGGGCCCGCAATAAGCACACTCCCCGCACATCCAAGGAGCGGACAGATGCCCATCGCAACCCCCGAGGTCTACAACGAGATGCTCGACCGGGCGAAGGCAGGCAAGTTCGCCTACCCGGCCATCAACGTGACCTCCTCCCAGACCCTGCACGCCGCGCTGCGCGGCTTCGCGGAGGCCGAGAGCGACGGCATCATCCAGATCTCCACCGGTGGTGCGGAGTTCCTGGGTGGCCAGTACAACAAGGACATGGTCACGGGCGCCGTCGCCCTGGCGGAGTTCGCGCACATCGTGGCCGCGAAGTACGACATCACGGTCGCGCTGCACACGGACCACTGCCCCAAGGACAAGCTGGACGGCTACGTGCGTCCGCTGATCGAGGTCTCCGCCGAGCGCGTGGCCCGCGGTCTGAACCCGCTCTTCCAGTCGCACATGTGGGACGGCTCCGCCGAGACCCTGGCCGACAACCTGGCCATCGGCCAGGAGCTGCTGGCCAAGGCCGCCGCCGCGAAGATCATCCTTGAGGTCGAGATCACTCCGACCGGCGGCGAGGAGGACGGCGTCAGCCACGAGATCAACGACGAGCTGTACACCACCGTCGACGACGCGCTCCGCACCGCCGAGGCCCTGGGCCTGGGCGAGAAGGGCCGCTACCTGCTGGCCGCCTCCTTCGGCAACGTGCACGGCGTCTACAAGCCGGGCAACGTCGTCCTGCGTCCCGAGCTCCTCAAGGACCTTCAGGCCGGCGTCGGCGAGAAGTACGGCACGTCCTCGCCGTTCGACTTCGTCTTCCACGGCGGTTCGGGCTCCACGGCCGAGGAGATCGCCACCGCGCTGGAGAACGGCGTCGTGAAGATGAACCTCGACACCGACACCCAGTACGCCTTCACCCGCCCGGTCGTGGACCACATGTTCCGCAACTACGACGCGGTGCTGAAGGTCGACGGCGAGGTCGGCACGAAGTCCAAGTACGACCCCCGCACCTGGGGCAAGGCCGCCGAGGCGGGCATGGCCACGCGCGTCACCGAGGCGTGCGCGAACCTGCGCTCCACCGGTACCCGGCTGAAGTAGCGGTACCGCTCCACCAGGCAGACCGCATCACCAGGCAGTACGTACCAAGGGTCTGCCGGTCCCCCCGGACCGGCAGACCCTTGGGTCGTCGACGGGGCGCGGCCGGCGTGGCGCGTCCGCCGCGCCGGCCGGGTCGCCCCGCCCGCTCGTGCGCGCCGCCGGGGCGCCGGTCCCGTCGGCGCGGTGGTCCCGTCAGCGCATCGGCGGGACGGCGTCGACCGGCTCGGTGCCCACCAGGGCGGCGAAGACCTGCTCGCCGTCCTGGATGCCCGTCACCCGCACCGACCGGGTGTCCGCGTCGCCCAGCCCGGTCGGGGCGGGTTCCGCGTGGATCCACAGGGGGCTGCCGAACTCGGCGTAGCGCTGATAGCTACTGATGACGGAGACGGGCAGTACGTCGCCCCCGCCGCCGAGGGCCACCGCTGCCTGCCGGGCGGCCTCCAGGAGGACCATGCCGGGCAGGTGGTCGCCGGTGTGGTCGAAGAGCACGGGGTGGCGGGTGTCGTAGCGCAGCCGCCAGACCCCCGGACGGGGACCGTCGGCGAGCACGACGTCGAACGGCGAGAGCCGGCCGACGGCGGCGGGCAGGACCGAGGCCGGCGGGAGCGAGGCCACGGGCTCCTTGGCGAGCTGCTCGGCGCGCAGCCGCCGGTAGACGGCCGGCGAGGTGACGGTGTAGCCCACGCGGCCCGTCGCGACGACGCGGCCGTGCTGACGGATCACCACCTCGTAGCAGAGCGCGGTGAGCCGGTTGCCGCGGCGGCGTATCTCGGGGCAGGTGACCGTCAGGTCGAGGTCGGCCGGAGCCCTGCCGATCACCAGGTTCTCGGGAACGGTGGAGTACTCCAGGGACCAGAGCAGGAACTGGTGTCCGAGCGGCACGCCGAAAGCCTCGTGGGCGAGGTACGAGCCGACCTGCCGGACGGTCTCGGCGATCAGCATCGGGTCGTAGTGCGTGCCCCCGATGGGGGTGAAGAAGCAGTGCCCGCGCGGCCATTGGGCGGTGATGTGGAAGAGGTTCTCCGCGGGGCGGCACATGCCGGTCAGGAAGACCTCGGCGAAGGCCGCGCGGTGGACCAGCGCCCTCGGAACCGTGGTCGCCCGGCCGTCGTCCGAGCCGGCCGGACAGACACAGCTCGTGGTCGAGGCTGAGGTACTGAAGTCCATCGGTTCCAGAGTCGTGATCATGAAGTCCCTCGTCATCATGGCCGGATACAACAAACTTCTACTGCCAACAAAGTACGTACTTCAGGGTTTGATTATCTCTCAGATGATTACCCGAGGAACCCACGCCCGTCCGTACAGAGTGACGCAGGCCATAGCCCGATTCAATGCCCGGGTGGCTCAATTGTGAAGATTGCCCAGGTCAGATCCGGTTTCTGATGTGGTCTACGCCATAGAGTCCGAGAGCTGCCGGGCCGGATGGCGGAACCGGCATCCGGTATCTTTCTCAACGCGCGGCACTCCGCGTACTGGTAGGTATTTTTCGGGGGGCCCGCCAGGCGCGCGGGCCACATCTGCCCGAAAACAGCCCGTGCCGGCCTCCCCCGCACGATCGGAGCGCCATGCAGCCCCTGCGGCAACTGCGGCTCGCCGCCCTGAACATCGACGGCGTCCTCCTCAACGACACCTTCAGTCCGGTCATCCACGGTTTCGTCACGAGCCGCGGCGGGTCCTACGACGGCGAAGTGGAACGCGGGATCTTCTCCCAGCCCCGTGCGGTCGCGGCGCTGGCGATGGGCCGCGCGGCCGGGGTGGACTGGACCGCGGACAAGGTGCTGGAGGTCTACTTCGAGGAGCGGGCCGCCCACTTGGAGCGGCATCCGCTGCACGTGCTGCCCGGGGTCGCGGAGCTGCTGCACCGGCTGCGCGGGCTCGGGCTGCGGACCGTCTGCTACGGCGGTCTCGACAAGGGGCACTTCGACCACTACCTCGGCCACCTCGCGCACCTCTTCGACGGCCCCGGGTACGTCAGCACGGACTCCTTCCGCCCGGGGGTGCACGAGATCGCCGTCGACGTGTTCGGTCTCGACCACGGGCAGGCGCTCTTCGTGGACGACGTGGCACGGGTCGCCGAGGCGGCGTTCGGCCTGGGGGCGTCGTTCATCGGGCACCCGAGCCCCTTCGAACACGGCTTCCAGGGGCAGCAGATGCGCGAGGCGGGGGTGCGCCACCTGGTCGGCTCGCTCGACGAGATCGACGAGGAACTGCTGCGCGCGGTGGACGCCGAGGCGGCGGACGCGGCGGGTGCGACGGACGCGGCGGGTGTGGCGGGCGCGGAGCGCGGTGCGAGGACGTACGTGTGAGCCGGTGAACCGGTGAACCGGTCAGCCGGTGACATGGTGAACGCGCAGAGGGGCGAACGGGTGAACGGGTGAAGGGGAGCGGCATGCAGGTGCGGATACAGGCGCAGGGACAGCGGCAGGGTCTGCTGGAGGGCAAGGTCGCGCTGATCACCGGGGCGAGCAGCGGCATCGGAGCCGCCGCCGCCCGGGTCTTCGCGCGGGAGGGCGCGAGCGTCGTTCTCGTCGCGCGGCGCGAGGAACTGCTCCGGGAGCTGGTCGCGGAGCTGTCGGAGCAGGGCGCGCAGGCGCGCTACGCGGTGGCGGACGTGACCGTACGCGCGGATGCCGAGGCGGCGGTGGCCCTGGCGGTCGAGTCCTTCGGCCGGCTCGACTGCGCCTTCAACAACGCCGGTTGGGGGACCGGCCGGACGCCGCTGCACGAGATGGACGACGACCTGTACGAGCGGATCATGCGGGTCAACGTCGACGGGGTGTGGAACTTCCTGCGCCCGGAGATCGCCGCGATGCTGGAGACCGGCGGCGGGTCGATCGTCAACAACAGCAGCGTCGGCGGACTGCTGGCCACCCCGGTGGCGGCGCCGTACGTCGCGGCCAAGCACGCGGTCATCGGCCTCACCAAGGCGGCCGCGGCCGAGTACGCGGCCCGGGGCATCCGGGTCAACGCGGTGGCGCCGGGCACCACGCGGACCGAGGTGGTCCAGGAGTGGTTCGCGGCGGTGCCCGGGATCGAGGCCCAGCTGCACGCCGGTACGCCCCAGCCGCGGACGGCGGAGCCGGCCGAGATCGCCGAGGCGGCCGCCTGGCTGTGCAGCGACAGGGCGTCTTTCGTCACAGGAGTCACGATGCCTGTGGACGGCGGCTTCGTGATGGTGTGAAACTGCACGCACAGGAACGTACCCGGGGGCATGAAAAGATACCGGGTACGGGGGATGGTGGGTGAGGACGGTTCACCCGCCGGCTGCCGGGGGAACTCTGAGCGCAGCGGCATGACCGACGGGGGCAGGAGAGGGCTCGGCACATGAGGACAGAACGACCCCAGGTCAAGCAGGACCGCGCGGTGCGAACCCGGCAGGCGATCCTCGAGGCGGCGGCGGTGGTGTTCGAGGAGCGTGGGTACGAGGCGGCGAAGCTCTCCGACATCGTCAACATCGCCCGGGTGACCAAGGGCGCGCTCTACTTCCACTTCGACTCCAAGGAGCACCTCGCGCAGGCGGTGGTCGACGCCCAGGTGGCGTCGGCCCCGAACGCGGCGCCCCAGGAGTACAAGGTGCAGGAGTTCGTCGACATCGGGATGATCTTCTCGCACCGGCTGCGGCACGACTCGCTGATGCGGGCCAGCGCCCGGCTCACCCTCGACCAGACCACGCTGAGCCTGGACCGGGCCTCGCCGTACGCCGCGTGGATCGAGATGCACGTTTCCCTGATGACGCAGGCCAAGGCACGTGGCGAGCTGATGCCGACGGTCGATCCGGTCGTTCCGTCGCAGCTGATCGTCGGGTCGTACGCGGGCCTCAACATGATGTCGCAGATGCTGGACCTGGACCTGGACGAGCAGGTGTCGGCGCTGTACACGCACGTGATGCCCAACGTCGTGGTGCCGTCGCTGGCGATCCGGCTGGACACCGCCCCGGGCCGGGGGGCGCGGGCGCTCTACGGCCCGCAGGGGACGCACCCCTGCGCCTACGGATGTGCCTCGGGAGTTCCCGTCCTCGCGACGGGGGGAGGGGAACCCGGCCCGCGGGTGACCGCGGAGGCCGGCGCCGGAGCCGGCGCCTGACGGGTCCGGCGCCGGCCGGACGGCCCGCCGTGCGCGCCCGCGCCTGAGGGCCGGGCGGACGCCCCGGACGAGGGGACCCCGCGCGAGGGGGTGCTCCGTCCGGGGCGTCCGCATGTCCGGGGGCGGTTCGGGGCCGGCTGCGGGTGGGGTGCTCGCAGGGCGCGGGTGGATGTTTCCACGGGCGGTCCGGGGCTGTTTCGTGTCCGGTGGGCGGAGACGGGTTGCCAAAAAATCCTTCCCGGTATTATTTTTTCCCGGAACGGCGTCGCCATCGTCGCCGTGTCCGGCCATCTCTGGGGGAGCGAACTGTGGACATCGACGTACTCGGAGGGCTCCGCGTCACCGAGAACGGTGTGCCCGTCGTGGCGCCCACCCCGGCGGCCCGGCACGTCCTCGCCGTCCTCGCCGCCCACGCCAACCAGGTGGTTCCCGTGTCCGTACTGGCCGACGAGCTGGCCGGCCGGGTACCGCCCGAACACGCCCGGGCCGTCGCGCACTCCGCGGTGCGCGTCCTGCGCGACCGGCTGGCCGCCGCGCTGGACGCCGGTCCGGATGCGGCGCGCACCGCCGAGGACGTCCTGCCGTCGGTACCCGGCGGGTATCTTCTCGACACCGGCGGCGGCCGCTGCGACCTCGACGAGTTCGAGCGCGGCGCGGGCGCGGGCTACCGGGCCATGGCCCGGGGCGACTTCGACACCGCGGTCCGCCGGCTGCGCGGAGCCCTCGACCTGTGGACCGGCCCGGCCTTCGCGGGCGTCGAGGCGGGGCGCTGGCTGGGCGCCCGCATCGCGTTCCTGGAGGAGTCCCGGCTCGCCGTCCTCGGGCAGTGGGTCGAAGCCGGTCTCGTCCTGGGCCGCCACCGCGAGCTGCACACCGAACTCTCCGTGCTCCTCGCCCGGCACGGCGGCCGGGAGTCCCGGTCCGGCGGCCGGGAGCAGCCGGACGAACCGTACCTGGCGGCCCTGCGCCGCTCCGGGCGGCGCGTGGGGTCGCTGCGCCACCTGCACTCCCTGGCCGCCGCGCTCGACGCGGACGGCGGCCGCAGCCCCGCGGCGGCCGTACGCGCCCTGCGCCGGGCCGTGCTGATGGGCCCGCCCGGCGCGCGGTGCGCCTGAGCCGAAGCCGGAGCCGCCCCGTGCGCTCCGGGGGGCCGTTCCGGGTGCCCGGGGCTCAGTCGATGACCGCGGTGGCCTCGATCTCCACCAGGTGGTCGGGGACGTCCAGGGCCGCGACGCCGATCAGGGTGCCGGGAGGTACCGGGGTGCCGCCGAGCCGTGCGGCCGCGCGGGCCACCCCCTCCAGGAAGAGGGGCATCTTGTCGGGGGTCCAGTCGACGACGTAGACGGTCAGCTTCGCCACGTCGTCGAAGGTGGCGCCGGCGGCGGCCAGGGCGGTGCCGGCGTTGAGGTAGCACCGCTCGACCTGAGCCGCGAGGTCGCCCTCGCCGACCGTGGCGCCGTCGGCGTCCCAGGCGACCTGTCCGGCGATGAAGACCAGCTTCGAACCGGTCGCGATCGACACCTGACGGTACGCGCCGACTTCCGGTAGTCCCTCGGGGTTCACCAGGGTGATGGCCATGCTGCCCGCCTCCTCGTCGTGGTCACTTGTGGTTACTCGGGAACCGTAAGAGAGTGGCCGCTGACATGGAAGAACGCACTTTTTGGTGACAGGGGAACCTCATGGTGACCAAGCAGTTCAGCGGCTCGCCGGACGACGCGGATCTGACGCGCGCGGACTCCCTGGCACGGGAGATCTTCTCGGACGTGGCCAACAAGTGGGCGTTCCTGATCATCGATGCGCTGGGGGAGCGGACGCTGCGCTTCAGCGAGGTGCGCGACGAGATCGAGGGGATCAGCCACAAGATGCTCACCCAGAACCTGCGCATGCTGGAGCGCAACGGCCTGGCCGAGCGGAAGGTCCACCCCACCGTGCCGCCGCGGGTCGAGTACACCCTCACCGAGCCGGGCCGCGCCCTGCGCGAGACCGTCCACCGGATGTGCGACTGGACCCACCGGTACCTCGGCCACATCGAAGCCTCACGGCGCGGCTTCGGCGGCTAGCGCCTCTTTCGGACCGAGGGCGAGGATGACGCCGTCGAGCCCGTCGAGGTGGGTCCCGTCGTCCAGGCGGACGGCCCGGGGGCCGTCCGGAACGCCGTGGACGCCGTGGACGCCGTGGACGCCGTGGCCGTCGTGGACGCCGGTGACCGACACGGCCCGGGCGCGGTGCACTTCGACCGCGACGTGCGCGGGGGTGTTCCGCATCAGGTGCTCGAACGCGTCGCGCAGATAGGCGGCGTGGAGGGCGGCCGTCGGATGGCTCCCGGGGCCGAGGCGGCGGGCCTCGGCGAGGGTCCGCGCGCCGTGCTCGCCGTACGCGGGGTGCTCGCCGTGCCCGCCGTACGCCCCCTGCTCGCCCGCTTCGGCCGACCGGGCCAGGGACCGGGCCCACTCGTACAGGTTCGGGCCGCGCCCGGCCGGGCCGCCGGATCCGGTGCCGGTGTCCGCGTAGACGGTGATCTCCGACGCGGCGGTCTCCACGCGCGGTTCGCGGCCGGACCACCCCGCGGGCCGAACGGGGCCCGCGCCCGGAGCGGCCGGGTCGACGACGTGGATGAGCAGGGAGCCGTGGCGTGCGGCGCCGCGCTCCCGCGCGAGCAGCCGCTCCAGGACCGAGAGGCCGCGGGCGCCCGCGCCGACCAGACACAGCTCGGTGGGGGAGTGGAGGGAGGTCATGCGGGGGCTCCGTTCCGCGGAGGGGCAGTGGGGCCGCGTGCGGCATCGCCGGAAGGGTGCTTTTCCGTGCGCGGTACGGTCAAAGGCCGATCCGATGGTCCGTCAGGTCGGTGGTGGCCCGGGGCCCGGTGGCGCACGGGACCCGGCGTCACTCCTGGCGGCCCCGGCGGCCGGGGAGCGCCCCGCGGACGCCCCTCACCTGCGACGGATCCGCTTGACCCCTCGGCACCCGGAACCTAGGTTCGGGTCATCTGGCCTGAAAGTACTGGTCAGCCGGGGGGAGACAGAGATGCATCGGGACATCGGCGCCGCCGTCGGGCCGGGGAACGGCGGGGCGCTCGCCGTGCTGGAGCTGCTCGCCCAGGACGCCCCGCAAGCCCGGTTCGACGCCCTGCTGGACGAGGCCCGCGCCTCGGGCGCGGACGGGGTGCGGCTCGACGGGCTGACCCGGGCGCTGAAGCTGGCCCGCGCGGTCCGGACGGCCAGGGACGCGGACAGCGGCACGAGCGGCACAAGCGGCCCGGGCACCGCAGGCACAGGCACAGGCACCGGCACCACAGGCACCGGCACCCCCACCACCCCCACCACTGACGTGGGCCCGGCCCGGGCGGCGGCGCACACCGCGCTCGCGGACACCGCGCACGACCTCACCTCCGCGTACGACCTGGACGCCCTGCTGCGCGTGGTCCTGCGCCGGGCCGGCCGGCTGCTCGGCCTGGACGTGGCCTGGATCGCGCTGGACCGGCCGGACGGCACGGCGTACGTACGGGCCTCCGAGGGCGGGACCACCGTGCTGAGCGCGGGCCTGGACCTGGGCGCCCGTACCGGGCTGGGCGGGATGGCGCAGGCCCGCCGCGCGCCGGTGTGGACCGCCGACTACCCGGCCGACGGGGCCGTCCCGCGCGGGCCCGCCGTGGACGGGGCGGTCCGGGCCGAGGGCTTGCGGGCGGTCGTCGCGGTGCCGTTGCGGGCGGCCGGGGACTCGACCCTGGGCGCGCTCTGCGGGGCCGTACGCACGGTGCGCCGCTTCACCCCGGACGAGACCGGGCTGCTGCTGTCCCTCGCGGACCTGGCGGCCGTCGCCGTCGAGCGCGCCGGGCAGCTGGAGCGGGTCCGTGCGGAGGCCGGCGAGCTGGAACGGTTCGGCTCCCGCACCAACACGGCACTGACCCGGGTGCGTTACCTGTGGGAGTGCCACGCCCGGCTGGCCGGGCTGGTCCTGGACGGTGCGGGCCTGCCGACGGTGGCCCGGGCCACCGCGGACGCGCTCGACGGCGTCCTTCAGGTACGCGATCCGGGCGGCCGCCCGCTGGTCTCCACCGGGCCGCTGCCCGCCGGCCTCGACGAGGAGGCCGTGGCCCGGGCGGCGCTGGTGGTGCACACCGACCGGCGGCCGGTGGAACTGCCCGGCGACGTGTGGCTGGCCCCGGTGCTGGCCGGCGCCGAGGACCTGGGGGTCCTGGTGCTGCACGCCTCGGCCCCGCTGACGGCGGAGGACGTACGGCTGTTGCAGATGGCCGCGCAGACGGTGGCAGCGCTGGTCCTGATCCAGCGCGGCACGGCGGCCGCGGAGGGCCCGGTCCACGAGGAACTCCTCCAGGACCTGCTGGACCGGTCCGGCCGCGCCGACCGCTCCGAGCGCTCCGACCGGCACCTGCTGGAGCGCACCCGGCGTCTGGGCGTGGAGCTGGAGGAGCCGCACGTCGTGGTGGTGGCCCGGCCCGAGGGCGGCGAGCTGGGCAAGGCCGTGGCGTGGGCGTCCTCGTACGCGTACCGGATGAACGGCCTCAAGGGCGTGCGCCGCGGCTGCATCGTGCTGGTGCTGCCCGGCTCCGACGCCTCGGCCGCCGCCCGCCGGGTCTCGGCCGAGCTGTCGCCGATGCTGGGGCACCCGGTGTCCACCGGGGCGGCCGGGCCCTCGGCGGGCGCGGGCGAGGTGGCCCGGGTGTACGCGGAGGCCGTGCGCTGCCTGGACGCCCTGACCGCGCTGGACGGTGCCGGGGGTACCGCCTCGCTCAGCGAACTGGGCTTCCTGGGGCTGCTGTTGTCCACCGACCACGATGTGGACGCGTTCATCGAAGCGACGGTCGGGCCGGTCCTCGCGTACGACGCGGTCCGCGTCACGGAGCTGACGCGCACCCTGGAGGCGTACTTCGACTCGGGCGGCAGTCCCACCCACGCCGCCGAGGTCCTGCACGTCCACGCCAACACCGTCTCCCGCCGTCTGGACCGGATCGCCGAACTGCTCGGCCCCCTCTGGCAGAAGCCGGACCGCGCCCTGGAGATCCAGATGGCGCTGCGGCTGCGCAAGGCCCGCGGGGTGCTGCACGACCGGCGTACGGAAGCGGACCGGCAGCGGTCCGGCACGGCGTAGGCGCGGCCCACCGCAGTACGGGCCCGGCACGGACCGCGCCCCGTCCCCGTCCCCGTACGCCCCGCCCCCGTACGTCCGCCCCCGTACGGGCCCCCGCCCCGGGCGGGTCAGCGCGGCGGGGGCACCGGGTACGGCCGCTGCCGCTCCTGCCCGGCCAGGGCGTGGGCGGCGTGGGCGACGGAGGCCAGGGTGACGTGCCGCTGCCAGCCGTGCAGGGAGCGGCCGGCGTAGTCGCGCAGGCCCACGTCCCGCCCGGTGTGCTGGGCGCAGTGCGCGACGCGGCGGGCCTGCTTGGTCATCCGCAGCAGCGGCCCGACGGCCGGCCGGGTCAGGTCGGTGATCCACAGCTGGGACGGCGGCCTGCGCGGGTCGGTCCACTCGCCGATGAGCAGCAGCTGGCGGCGGCGGGCCGGCGAGGGGTCCGGCATCATCACGCGGACGGCCGCGGCGAGGGTGCTGCGCTGTGCCGGGGAGCCGGCCGGGTCGGGCCATTCGACGGGCATGCGCAGGCCCTTGACGGACTGGAGGAGGTCCCCGGCGTTCAGGGCGCCGGAGCCGTAGCCGGGCAGCGACGGATCGGTGACCAGGAGCCTGCCGGCCGGGCTGATCCGGGCGATGACGGGCACGCGGGCCTCGGCGAAGCGGTTCATGGTCAGCCGGGTGCCGATGTCCCGGATGTCGAGGACCACGGGGCGGACGGGCAGGCCGCTGCCGCGGACGGTCTCGATGACGCCGAGGGCGGCGCACTCCTCGTACGGCGCGGCGTGCGCGGGCGCGTCCCCGGCGGTGGTGTGGCGGGCGGTGTTGGCCCGTACCTCCGCGGGACCCTCGGAGTCCGGCAGGAACAGCCGCCAGCCGACGGGGGTGGCCATCTCGGGCGAGGTGAACCAGGTGCCGAACGCCTGCTGCCCGCGGAACATCTGCCCCTGGTGCGGATCGAACCGGTGGCCCGTGCCCACCGAGTGCTCGCCGCCCTTGGGGATGACCATCGGCTGGGCGACCCAGGCCGCGAGCGGGCCGTTGGCCGCGAGGTGGCGGGTGAGGGCCGTGCGGATCGGCTGCCAGTCCCAGGTGGAACTGGAGATGAAGTGGTGCAGGCTCTGCTCGGCGGCGGGCCCGCCGTCCTGCGCGGCGATGCCGCGGATCGACTTGCGTCCACTGGTGGTGAGCAGCCCCCGTACGTACCGCAGGCCCTTCTCCCGCTGGTCCTTGCGGGGGAGCGAGGCGAGGACCGTGGCGCACAGGTCCTCGGTCACCTCGTCGAGGGGGTCGCGCCGGGCGCGCACCGTGCGGGCACGGCCCCCCTGCGCCTCTGGGGCCTCCTGCGCCCCCGGTACCCCTGAGGACCCCTGCACCCCTGGCATCGCCTGTGCCCCCTGCACCCCCCGCGTCGCCTGTGCCCCCTGCGCCCTCGCGGCGGTTCCTTCCTTCCGGACGATGGTGTTCATGACGGTGGTCACGACCTGCCCCCTTGGCTGAGTCTTCTGCGGTCCCACCGTCCACCGGCGGCCCGCGGGCGGGGGAGGTGTTGCGGCCACCGGGCTGGGGGCCGGGGGTGGTGTCCCGTCACCACCCCCCGGGGCGGCACGGGCCCGGGGGTCACCTCCGCGGTGGCCGGACCACCGCGGAGGTGACATACGGGCCGGGTGGACGTTGCCCGCCGGAACCGGGGGCCCGAGGATCGCGGTACGTGACACATCGGCCGATCGCCGTGCCCGGGTGCCGGGGGCACGCCGTGCACGGAAAGCGGGAGGACTCCTTTGAGCACGATCCGGGACCGCGGGCCGCGGACCGCGGCGGTCCGCACGGGCGGGCCGGTCCGCACGAGCGGGCCGGGCAGCGCGGGAAGCGCGGGAAGCACGGGAAGCGCGGGCAGCGCGGGCCGTGCGGTCGGCGCGGGCAGTACGGGGAGGGCGCTCGCCGCCATCGTCGAGGGCGTCCGCGCCGACCTGACCGTACGTCAACTCCGGGTGCCGCTCGGCGACCTGAAGAGCCTGGCCGCCGTCGGCCCGCCGCCCATCGACGCGGTGGCCGCCCTGCGCCGGCCCGAGGGCGTCCAGGTCATCGCCGAGATCAAGCGGGCGAGCCCTTCCGCGGGACCGCTCGCCGGCGTACCCGACCCGGCCGCGCTGGCCGCCGCGTACGAGGCGGGCGGCGCCGCGGCCGTCAGCGTCCTCACCGAGCAGCGCCGCTTCCGCGGCGGCCTGGCCGACCTCGACGCGGTCCGCGCGCGGGTCGGCGTACCGGTCCTGCACCGGGACTTCGTCGTCTCCCCGTACCAGCTGTGGGAGGCCCGCGCCCATCAGGCCGATCTCGCGCTGCTGACCGCGGCCGCGACATCCGGGGCCGAACTGGCCGTGCTGGTACGGCTCGCCGAGGACATCGGGCTGACCCCACTGGTCGCGGTGCACACCCGGGAGGACGTGGTCCGCGCGGTCGCCGCCGGAGCGCGCCTGGCCGTGGTCAGCGCCCGCGACCCGCGCACCCTGGAAGTGGACCGCCGGACCTTCGCGAAGCTCGCCGCCGCGATACCCGACGACGTGGTCCGGATCGCCGAGTCGGGGATCCGCGACGCCGGTGACGTGGCCGCGTACGCCGCCGAGGGCGCGGACGCGGTCCTGGTCGGCGAGGCCCTGGTGACCTCCCGCGCACCCCGCCGCGCGGTGGCCGCCCTGGTCGCCGCGGGGGCCCGCCGCCGCCCGGCCTCCCACCCGCCCCGCTGACCGACCCGGTCGGCGGTACGTCCCCGTACCCGTTCCGACAGACTGTGCCCATGTCCATTCACCAGAACCTCCTCGGGGGCCCCGCCCCCACCCACCTCCCCGACGAGCCGGGCCGCGAGGCCATCGCCGCCGGGACCCCCGCCGTCGAGGTCGCGGCCGCGCACCCCACCTCCTCGCTCGCCTGGGCGGTCCTGGCCGACGAGGCGTTCGCCGCCGGCCGCACCGTCGAGTCGTACGCCTACGCCCGTACCGGCTACCACCGCGGCCTGGACGCCCTGCGCCGCTCCGGCTGGAAGGGCCACGGCCCGGTCCCGTGGGAGCACGAGCCGAACCGCGGCTTCCTGCGCGCCCTCGGCGCCCTGTCGCGCGCGGCCGGGGCGATCGGCGAGAAGGAGGAGTACGAGCGCTGCTCCACCTTCCTGCGCGACTCCTCCCCGGCGGCGGCGGACGCGCTGGGCGCCTGAGCGTCCGGCGGCGGGTCGGCGACGAGCCGGCGGCGGGTCGCCGGCGGGTGACGCGGGACACATGCGTGTGACCTGCGTCACTCCCCGCTGGAGCGCCGCCGCGAGCGCGTCCTATGATGCGGGCAGGGGACCGGGGCTCCACTCACCCAACGGAAGGAGCGGACCGCTACCCGGAAGCACGTGTCGAGGAGACAGCGATGTCGAACACCCTTGATGCCTCCGGAGCCGGTTCGGACACCCCGAACCTCGACTTCGACGGCACCACCCCGTACGAGGACTACGTCCAGGCGGACGTCCTCACCCACCTCCAGCACCTCCGCTCGGACGACCCCGGCGAGATGGTCTTCCTGGTCACCACCCAGGTCATGGAGCTGTGGTTCACGGTCATCGTCCACGAGTGGGAGACCGCAGCGAAGGCCGTCCGCGAGGACCGGCTGCCGGTCGCGATGGACGCGCTGAAACGTTCCCTCCGCGAGCTGGAGGCCCTCAACGCCTCCTGGCGCCCGCTCGCCCAGCTCACGCCCGGCCAGTTCAACTCCTACCGCTCCGCCCTCGGCGAGGGCTCCGGCTTCCAGTCGGCGATGTACCGCCGGATGGAGTTCCTGCTCGGCGACAAGTCCGCCTCCATGCTGGTTCCGCACCGCGGCGCCCCGCGCGTCCACGCGGAGCTGGAGAAGGCCCTGCACGAGCCCAGCCTGTACGACGAGGTCCTGCGCCTCCTGGCCCGCCGCGGCCTGCCCGTCCCGCCCGCCGTCCTGGACCGCGACCTCTCGCAGCGCTACGAGCCCTCCGCCGAGGTCGAGGCCGTCTGGACGGCCCTGTACGCCGACCCCGACGCCCACGCGGACCTGCACCGCCTCGGCGAGGTCCTCACGGACGTCGCCGAGCTGGTCTGGCGCTGGCGCAACGACCACCTGGTGGCGACCCGCCGAGCGATGGGCGCCAAGACCGGCACGGGCGGCTCCGCCGGGGTGGCCTGGCTGGAGAAGCGCGCGACGAAGAACGTCTTCCCGGAGCTGTGGACGGCGCGCAGCCATGTCTGAGCCGACGGCCCCCGAGGCCCCCGACCGCACCGCCGCCCCCGCCGCTGCCGCGCCCGCTGCGGCCCCCCTCACGGGGGACCTGGCGGCCCGCGCCGCACTGCTGGACACCGCCGACGAGCTGGGCAAGCTCCGCGACCGCTTCACCCTGCCCGACGGCCTCGTGTACCTGGACGGCAACTCCCTCGGAGCCCTGCCGTCCGGCGTGCCCGGCACCCTGGAGGACGTCGCCCGGCGGCAGTGGGGCGAGCTCCTCATCCGCTCCTGGGACGAATCCGACTGGTGGACCGCGCCCGAGCGGATCGGCGACAAGCTCGCCCCGCTCATCGGCGCCGCCCCCGGCCAGGTGGTGGTGGGCGACTCCACCAGCGTCAACCTCTTCAAGGCCCTCGTCGGCGCGGCCCGCCTCGCCGTCCCCGGCCGCACGACCATGCTGGTCGACGCCGCCACCTTCCCCACCGACGGCTACATAGCCGCCTCGGCGGCCCGGATGACCGGCCTGACCGTCACCCCGGTGGACCCCACGCACGCGGCGGAGGCGATGGACGCGGACACCGCCGTCGTCCTCCTCAACCACGTCGACTACCGCACCGGCAGGCTGCACGACCTCGGCGCGCTGACCGCGGCGGCCCGTGCCGCCGGGGCCGTCGTCGTCTGGGACCTGTGCCACTCCGCGGGCGCCCTGCCCGTCGGCCTCGACGCCCACGGTGCGGACCTCGCGGTCGGCTGTACGTACAAGTACCTCAACGGGGGCCCCGGTTCCCCCGCGTACCTCTACATCGCCGAGCGTCACCAGACGGCCTTCGACTCCCCGCTCCCCGGCTGGACCGGGCACGCCGACCCCTTCGCCATGACCCCGGGCTACGTCCCGGCCGACGGAGCGCGGCGCGGCCGGGTCGGCACCCCGGACATCCTGTCCATGCTGGCCCTGGAAGCGGCGCTCGACGTCTGGGACGGGGTCTCCGTCGAGGCGGTGCGCGCCAAGTCCCTCGCCCTGAGCGACTTCTTCCTCGAATGCGTGGCGGCGTACGTCCCGAGCGGCCGCGTCGAGTCGGTCACCCCGGTCCGGCACGCCCACCGCGGCAGCCAGGTGTCCCTGCGCGCCGAGAACGCCCGCGCGATCATGGCGGAGCTCATCTCCCGCGACGTCGTCGGGGACTTCCGCGCCCCCGACGTCCTGCGCTTCGGCTTCACCCCGCTCTACGTCGGATTCGCCGATGTCGAGCGTGCCGCGCGCACCCTGGGTCACATTTTCGGGTGACCCGGTAGCGAAACGTCACCTCACGCGGCGGGCGGGGCTACGGCTCCGCCCGCCGTCGTACATCCACGCCCCCGCACGGAACGCGCCGTTCCAGACTGATACGGTCCCGCTCTGCCGGAACACCGGGACATCTGTCCCCGCTGCCCCACGCGTTACCGAGAGGTTGAGCCGATGACGGACCCCGCCGCAGTGGAACGGGACGCCGCCGAGGCCGCCTCGGCCTTCGCCCACCCGCCCGTCGCACCGGACACCACCGCCGCGTACGGGGACCACCCCGACCAGGTCGTCGACTTCTACGCCCCGCGCGGCGCGGCCCGCGGCCCGGTCCCGCTGGTGGTCCTGCTGCACGGCGGGGCCTGGCGGGCCCCGTACGACCGGCAGCACGTCACCCCCTTCGCCGACTTCCTGGCCCGGCGCGGCTACGCCGTGGCCAATGTCGAGTACCGGCGCGGCAGTCCGGTTCCGCACCAGAACGCCGACGGCCCCGTCGCGGGACGCTGGCCCGAGACCTTCGACGACGTCGCCGCCGCGCTGGACGCCCTCCCGGACCTCGCCGCGGCCGCGCTCCCGGACGCCGACGTCCGCCGTACGGTCGTCACGGGCCACTCGGCCGGCGGCCACCTCGCGCTGTGGGCCGCGGCCCGGCACGTCCTGCCGCCGGGATCGCCGTGGAGGCTGCCTTCCGCGCCGCTGCTGCGCGGCGTGGTGGCACTGGCCCCCATCGCTGACTTCGCGGTGGCGCAGGAGCTGGGCGTGTGCGGGGGCGCGAGCGCGCAACTGCTGGGCGGGCCCGCTCACTTCACGGAGCGGCTGCCGTACGTCGACCCCTCGGCCCTGCTGCCGACCGGGATCGCCACGGCGGTGGTCCAGGGCCGGGACGACATCGTGGTCCCGGAACGGGTGGCGGAGTCGTACGTGGCCGCGGCGGCCCGTGCGGGCGAGCTGGTCGGGCTGACGCTGCTGGACGGCGTCGGTCACTTCCCGCTGATCGACCCGGCGGCGGACGCGTGCGCGGTGGTCTTGGAGGAGATCTCGCAACTGGCCTGGTAGAGACCGGCCGCGCGGTGCAGCAGTACGGCGTGCACGAGCCGGCCCCCGGGGCCCGGGGGGCACCGCCAGGCGAGCGGCCAGCAGCCGTCGAGTGCCGGGACGGGTACGTAGCTGCTGCGCAGCGGCCCGGAGGTCAGTCGGGTGAACCCCTCGGGCCACATCCGGTACGCGGCGCCGCCGACGGGGATCAGGAAGTAGGTCGGCCGCCGGCCGTTGCATTGTGTGACGATCGGCCCGGGGTCACCGGCTGTGAGCGTGACGAGGAGATCGGCGAGGCTCCGTCCGGTGTCACCGTCCACACGTACTGCGTCAAATAGCACTCCTGCCTTGCGCATTCCGATTCCGGCGGCCGGAATCCAGTCCGGGGCGGGGGAGTTGAGGGCGTCACTTTCAGTGTTCACGCCTTCACTGTGGCGGCTCAGGTCTACCGTTTTCCATGTCCCGGACTTGAGGATTCGGAAGTCTGGGAACGCGCCAGTGCGCGGTGGAGTCCGTTTGAGTCCGTTTGAGTTCGGGGGTGTCCTGTATGGCCAAGGGAGACGCGAACAAGGCCGATGGCAAGGGTGAAGAACGGCCGACATCCCGGTTCATCGCCGAGATCGCGCGCCAGGTCCGGAAGGAGAAGGGACTCACCCAGGAAGCGCTGGGCAAGCTCATCGGCTACACCGGCTCGGCCGTAAGCGCCATGGAGACCGGTGCGCAGCCCGTGAGCGATCAGATGCTGGAGAGGATGGAGGAGGCGATCGGAGATGAGCGGGGCATCTTCGAGATGGCACGCAAGTACATCCGGATGGAGAAGTACCCGGTCAGGTTCGGCCAGTTCGCACCGATCGAGGCATCGGCGTACATGCTCAGCTCCTATCAGACCGTGCTGGTCGACGGGCTCTTCCAGACGGAGACCTATGCTCGCGCGGTAATCAAGGGAAGCTACCCGCCGGTGACCGAGGAGATGGCCGAGGCACTGGTCCAGAGACGCATGGCGCGCAAAGCGCTCTTCGATCGCGATCCGACTGCGATGATCCAGTTGATCGTCGATGAGTCAGTCCTGCGGCGGCCCTTCGGCAGCTGGACGGTGCAGCGTGAGCAGCTGGATTCGCTGGTGAGGGACGGGTTGCGGGATAACGTCAGCGTGCAGGTCCTGCCCCTGAACAGAGGACTGAGGGGTAGTCACGCGGGTGAACGCGGCCCGATGAAACTGGTCGAGACCAAGGATCACGATCACGTGGTCTACATGGAGAACGAAGACGAGACCATCCTCATCAGCGACCGGGCGAAGGTGGGGCAGCTTGCCCAGCGGTATGCAAAGATCCGCGCACAGGCCCTGAGTCCTGATGATTCCCTGTGCCTCATACAGCGGTTGGCGGGAGAACAGCAATGATGTCGAGCCACGGCAATGACAGCGGCGCGCGGGACTGCGTCGAGGTGGCCCACGCCTGGCGGAAGTCGAGCTACAGCGATGGCGGCGGCGGGGACTGCGTCGAGGTGGCGGACTGTGGGGACGGCCGCGCCGTCCACGTCCGGGACTCCAAGAACCCCGGGCCCACGCTCCGCCTGGCCGGCGGGGCCTGGGGGGTGTTCGCCGGGTGGGCGGCGGCGCGGCCGTAGCGGCGGCGGGGAAACGCGGAGGGGCCCGTCCGGTCTGGCGACCGGACGGGCCCCTCGTACGCACACCCCGGGGGATCAGCCCGTGAAGTAGCCGCTCAGGTCGGCGATCACGTCCACGCTGCCCGAGTGGTTGTAGAACGTCACCTTGCCGTCCACCACCGGGACCACGACCAGGTTGGAGACGGTCTGGCCGGCGGTGAAGTTGAGGTTCGACACGTTGGGACGCGTCACCCCGTACGGGTGGACGATGAGGTGTCCCGCCGTGGTCGGGTTGGTCACCGTGACGTTCAGGATGACCGCGGTCACCCCGGCCGCCGGCACTCCCTCGGTCCCGGCCACCTGGAGGCTGACGGTCCCGCCCTGGCCCACGGCCCCGGCACGGGCGCCGGTGCCGTCGCGGGTGTCCAGGAGGCGTACCGGACTGCCCGACGAGTACGTCGAGCCCGTCGCCGAGTAGTAGCCCGTGACGTCGGCGATGAGGTCGACGGAACCGGCGTTGTTGCGCAGGTCCACCTTCCCGTTCACCACCGGCACGATCACCAGGTTCGGCACGATCTGGCCGGCGGTGAAGTTGAGGTTCGACACCCCCGGAACGGTCTGGCCGTTCGGGTAGACCGTGACGTGGCCCGCGGTGGTCGGCTCGACGGCCGTCACGTTCATGACGACGGCGGTGACCCCGCTGGCCGGGACGCCCTTGACGCCGGTGACCTGGAGGCTGACGATGCCGCCGGGACCGACCCGCTGCTGCTTCGCGCCGGTGCCGTCACGCGTGTCCAGGAACCGGGACGGCGTGATCGTCTTGTACGCGGAACCGGTGTCGGCCTTGTCGGTGTAGTAGCCGGTGACGTCGGCGATGAGGTCGACGGAACCGGCGTTGTTGCGCAGGTCCACCTTCCCGTTCACGACCGACACCGTCACCAGGTTCGGGACGATCTGGCCGGCGGCGAAGTTGAGGTTGGACACCCCGGGGACGGGCCGGCCGTTCGGGTAGACCTTGACGTGGCCGGCGTGCGTCGGGTCGACGGCCGTCACGTTCATGACGACGGCGGTGACGCCGGTGGCCGGAACGCCCTTGAGACCGGCGACCTGGAGGGTGACCACGCCGCCGGGACCGACCCGCTGCTTGGTGGCGCCGGTGCCGTCACGCGTGTCCAGGAACCGGGCCGGGGTGAGCGGCACGAAGCGGGACTTCCCCGTGGTGGGGGCGGCCGTGACGGTGTACGCGTTCGGGAGGTAGCCCGGGGAGGGCACTCCGCTCGTGTAGCCGACGCCCTCGCGGACGAGGTCGTACACGCCCGGGTCCAGTGCGACCGCGTCGACCTGGACGGTGAGCGCGGTGCCCGCCGGGTTCACGGAGACCGGGGCGAGGGCCCGCTCGACGCCGTTGCCGCGGACCAGCCGCAGCTTGGTGCCGAGGGTGAGCCCGGTACCGCTGACGACGGCCTGCGACTTCGTGCCGGTGGCGCTGGCCGAGGGGCTGATGCCCGTCGGGAGCTGGTTCTGCGGGGGTGTGCAACCGCGGTCGCAGACGCCCTGCATGGAGAACTCGACGGGGGTCGTCGCCTTGCGGGGGCTGACCAGCAGGAGCGCCTGGCCGGCGGGTGCGTCGCTGCCGGTGCTGCAGCGCGTGGCGAACTGGCCCATCGTGCCGAGGCAGGTGTACTGGCGGATCTGGGCGCTCCACTCGGAGGCGCTGAGCAGGTCCGTCCAGGGGTGCTCGCCGTTGGTGGCGCTGCTGGTGCCGTAGACGTTGAAGGACTGTCCGGCCTTCATGTCGAGCACGGCGCAGTAGGCGGTCGAGGTCTCGGAGAGCACCGCGCCGCGGACCGGGAAGCCCTCGGGGGAGACCTGGTTGGCCGTGCACTCGGGGGCCCAGCCGGCCGCCGTGGCGACCTTCCAGGTGTCCACGTTCGAGTGGATCGGCTTGTCCTCGTATCCGGTGGCGGTGACCACCGCGACGTACGAGGTCGAGCCGGTGACCTGGCAGGACACGCCGTGCTGCCAGCAGGCGATCTTGCCGCTGGGGTCCACGACGACCAGCGTCGTGGTGGGCTCGTACCGCGATCCGAGGGTCCGCGAGCTGAACCACAGCTTGTCGGTGGCGGCCGCGGTGACCTTGACGCAGCGGGCGTCGAGGGCGGAGGTCAGGTCGAAGGGGGTGGACGGGCCGCCCACCTTCGTCGAGGCCGGGGTGGTGCAGTTCGCCGCCGGGGAGACGTCGCGGCGCACCAGGGTGTACGCGTCCTCGCCGCCCCAGCCGACCAGCAGGGCCGTGTACGGGACGCCCGGGGTCAGCGCGCACGACGTGGTGGTGCTGGAGTAGCCCGTCGCGCACGCCTCGTTGCCCGCCGGGTCGACCACCCGGACCGTGGCGTTCAGTTTGTTCTGGAGGTTCGTGTAGTCGAGCATCTCGGCGGCCGAGTGCTGGTCGGCGGGCAGGCTCAGGCAAGCCTGCCGGACGTCCGCCGGGAGCTGGACCCGCGCGCCCGTCGAGGCGCCGAAGGAGGTCTGCGGCCACGGCGTGCATCCCGCGGCCTCACCGGTGCGGTGGACGACCAGCCCGAACGCGCCGGGGTCGCCCGTCAGGACCACGCGGAACGGCGCGGTGCCGGTCAGCTTGCAGACGCTCTCCGGGGAACCGTCGCACTGCAGGGCGCCCGCCGCGTCGTAGACCTTCGGGGACGCGTAGGTGCCGTCGGCGGGCGGCCGGTTGAGCAGGTAGACGCCCTTGCCGGTGGCGGTCGGCAGGGTCAGGCAGTGCAGCTGCCCGTGATTGGCGAAGGTGCCGGTGACGGCGCCGGCCACCAGGCCGTTGTCGTGGGTCGCGGTGCAGCCCCGGGTCTCCTTGGGGGAGTGGAAGGCGATGCCGAACGCGCCGGCGTCGGTGTTCCGCGGGTCGACCACCCAGGTGTGGTCCCCGGGGGTCAGGTCGCAGACGCCCTCCGAGCAGCCGGTGGCGGGAGCCCCGGCGGCCGTGAAGAGGGTGCCGTACGGCACGGACCCGGCGGAGACCGGGGTGACGGAGTACCGGGCGGCCGCCGGAACGCGCAGCACGCGGCAGCGGGCGGTGGAGCCCAGGTCCGGGGAGGTCCCGTACGCCTGGGGCTCGATCACCGGGCAGCCCTCGGGCTTCGAGAGCCGGGCGGCGGTGAAGTCGTAGGACTCGGCGGCTCCGCCGCTCTGCAGGACCGACACGCGGAACGGCGCGGTGCCCGCGAGCGTGCAGTCGAGCGCGTCGCCCTCGCGGTTCAGGGAGGAGCAGAGCTCCTTGCCCGTCGCGTCGTAGACGGAGTGCAGGACGCGGTACGAGGTGGCGTAGGTCCGCAGCACGTCGTTCGCGGCGAGTGCCGGGGTGTAGCAGTCGCCGGCCGAGCCGGCGGCCAGCGAGCCCTTGAACACCGTCGGGGCGCCGAGCTTGCGGTCGGCGGGGCCGACCGGCTTGCAGGCGGTGGTGGACAGCAGCGGGGTGTACGCGACCGAGGCACCGGTCTCCGTACCGCTGTTGTTCAGGAGCGACAGCCGGTACGTGCCCGCCCCGGTGGTGGGACAGCGCAGTGCTCCGTCGGCGTTGCCGCTGCCGCGTACGTTCTCGCAGGTGACGGCGGAGCCGTCCGGCGCCGTGAGCCGGGGCCACAGCGAGCCCTGCGCGGCGACGGCCTGGATCAGGACCAGGTCCTTCTGCTGCGGCAGGTTCAGCGTGAACTCGGTCGTCGTGCTCGCCGGGACGGTGCAGTTCACGACCGTGTGCGGCGTCAGGGCCGGCGGGCAGGCGCCGGCCGGGTCGCTCGCGCGCCGCGCGCGTACGGCCGCCGCGTGGTCGGCCTTCGGGTCCGGCTTCGGTGCGGCCGCGGGGCCGGTGGGTGCCTGCGGCGCCGCGGCCGCGGCCGCCGCGGTGTCGGTGGTGGCAGGCGGTGCCGGGGCCGCGAGGGCGGACCCGGTCTGGCCGGCGGACGAGGCCAGGACCGCCAGCAGCAGGGCGCCCGAGGCGACCGCGGTGCGGCTTCTCCCCCGTCTGCTGGACATTCTTCTGCCCAGTGGCAGCAAGCTCATGAACCCCCCAGTTCAAGCAGGCCCGCGCTCCGTGATCTGCACAGGGGCTGCGGGTAGGCGGAGTTTAACGTTTCGTCTGGCTGGAAACGCACCGGGTTTCCGACGCCCCGCCGCACCCCCGCGCGAGAGCCCGGCGCACGGTGTCCGGTGCCCGGATACGCCGGAGGGGCGGGACGCGCGGTGCGCGTCCCGCCCCTCCGGGTGGGCCTGTGGGTCCGTGGGCCTGTGAGCCGGCGGCCCGGTGCTGCTAGAGGAAGGAGTTGATCTCGATCGTCTCGGTCCGGCCGGGGCCGACGCCGATCGCGGAGATCGGGGCGCCCGACATCTCCTCCAGGGCCTTGACGTACGCCTGGGCGTTCGCCGGGAGGTCCTCGAAGGTCTTGGCCTTGGTGATGTCCTCGGACCAGCCGGGGAGGTATTCGTAGATCGGCTTCGCGTGGTGGAAGTCGGTCTGCGAGTAGGGCAGCTCCTCGACGCGCTTGCCGTCGATCTCGTACGCGACGCACACCGGGATCTGCTCCCAGCCGGTCAGCACGTCCAGCTTGGTGAGGAAGAAGTCCGTCAGGCCGTTCACGCGGGTCGCGTAGCGGGCGATCGGCGCGTCGAACCAGCCGCAGCGGCGGTCACGGCCGGTGGTCACACCGCGCTCGCCGCCGATGCGGCGCAGGTCCTCGCCGTCCTTGTCGAACAGCTCGGTCGGGAACGGACCGGCGCCGACGCGGGTCGTGTATGCCTTCAGGATGCCGATGACACGGCTGATCTTCGTCGGGCCCACGCCGGTGCCGGTGCAGGCGCCGCCGGCGGTCGGGTTCGAGGAGGTGACGAAGGGGTACGTGCCGTGGTCGACGTCGAGCAGGGTGCCCTGGCCGCCCTCGAAGAGCACGACCTTGTCCTCGTCCAGCGCGTTGTTGAGGATCAGGGTGGTGTCGGCGACGTAGCCCTTGATCTGCTCCGCGTACTGGAGCATCTCCTCGACGATCGCGCCCGCTTCGATGGCGCGGCGGTTGTACAGCTTCGCGAGGAGCTGGTTCTTGCCCTCCAGCGCCGCTTCGACCTTCTGGATGAGGATCGACTCGTCGTACAGGTCCTGGACACGGATGCCGACGCGGTTGATCTTGTCCGCGTAGGTCGGGCCGATGCCGCGGCCGGTCGTACCGATCTTGCGCTTGCCGAGGAAGCGCTCGCCGACCTTGTCGAGGGTTACGTTGTACGGAGTGATCAGGTGCGCGTTGCCACTGATCAGCAGCTTGGACGTGTCGATGCCGCGCTCGTTCAGGCCGCGCAGCTCGGAGAGCAGGACGGCCGGGTCGACGACGACGCCGTTGCCGATGACAGGGGTGCATCCGGGGGAGAGGATGCCGGAGGGGAGAAGGTGCAGTGCGTACTTCTGGTCGCCGACGACGACCGTGTGGCCGGCGTTGTTGCCACCCTGGTAGCGCACTACATAGTCAACGGATCCACCGAGCAGGTCGGTGGCCTTTCCCTTGCCCTCGTCACCCCACTGAGCTCCGAGCAGCACAAGAGCGGGCACAGGCGTACACCTCTTCCGGATGGGGCATGTCCAAGGTCAGGGGGCGTACGACGATGTACACCGCAGGCTGAGCCGTCGGACCGGTACCCCGGAATAGACGAAGGCCCTGGCGCAATAGCGCAAGGGCCTCTTGCACAAAGATGCTACCCGAGGAAGGACCGAGGTGTCGGCTCCAGAGCCCACCATGAGCCATGCGGGCGCGCCGGTAGGCGGCCTGCTGGTGCTCGTCGACCCGGTCGCCCGCCGTCTTGACGGCGAGTCCGTGCGGATCGCGAAAGATGTGTTGTCAGCCGGTGCGGCGGCGAAAATCTGCCTTCCGGATTCGCAGGAGGAGTTTGCGCGGGCCCTCGCCCGCCGGGGTCATCGGCAGCCGGTGATCGTGGGCGACGACCGGGCGCTGGTCCGGGCCGTCGGGCTGCTGCACCGCGAGCGGGGGCTCGCCGGAGGGGCCGTCTCGCTGATCCCGGTGGGCCAGCCGGCCAACCTGGCGCTGGCCCGGTCGCTCGGCGTGCCCGAGTCGGCCGTCACGGCGGCGCGGGCCGTGCTCGACGGGTCGGTGCGCCTGTGCGACCTGCTGGTCGACGACAGCGACGGGGTGGTGCTGGGGGAGCTGCGGATCCCGCCGCTGCGCGCCGGGTCGGGCGCCGCCGCCCGGGGCCCCCGCGGGGCCGGGACCGGGCCGTCGGTGTGGAGCGCGTACCGGTCGCTGGTGCGGTCGCTGGTCCACCCGGTGGGCGGCGGGGGACCGGTGCCGCGCCGCCTGCGGGTGGAGGCCGACGGGGTGGTCCTGGTCGACGTGGACCGCCCGGTGGAGGACGTCTCGCTGTCGACGCGGGACGACGGCGGCCTCGCGGAGGTCGCGGTCCGGACCGCCGGGGGCGCGGGCGGCGCGGGCGCGGGCACGGTGGTGCGGGCCCGCGCCAAGACGGTGACGGTGTCCGGCGCGGACTTCCGCTACCGCGCCGACGCCACCGTGGCGGGCCCGGTGCGCCGCCGTACGTGGACCCTGCACCCCGGGGCCTGGGCCCTCACCCGGCCGCGCTGACACCCGGTGCCCCCGCGGGAACGGCACGGTCACCCCGTCCGGCCCCCGGGGGCACGGTGCGCCGGGCGGAACGCGGCCCCTGGCCCCGGCCCCTGACCCCCGCCCCTGGCCTCTGCCCCTGACCGCCGGAACGCGGCGGCCGGGGCGCTCCCGCCGGAACGCGGCGGCCGGAGCACGAAGATCAGAAGGCGACGATCAGAAGGCGACGATCAGCTCCTCCAGCCCCCGGATGACGTACCCGTCCCGCCACCGCGGCTCCTTCACGAGCCGCAGCGGCGGGACCCCGGGCGCCAGCAGCGCCCCGAAGGACGCCTCCAACTCCCGTCGTGCCAGGGGGGCTCCGAGGCAGTAGTGGATTCCGGCGCCGAAGGTCAGATGCGGATTGTCGGCCCGTACGAGGTCCAGGACGTCGGGGTCGGCGAACCGCGCCGGGTCCCGGTTCGCCGAGCCGAAGAGCAGCGCCACCTCGGCTCCGCGGGGGATGACGGTGTCACCGACCTCGATGTCGTCGAGCACCCAGCGTTCGAACATTTGTAGGGGTGTATCGAATCGCAGGAGTTCATCCACAGCTGTGGACAAGTATTTGGACGCCGCGTCCCCGGAGTGCGGACGTGCCCGGAGCTCCGCGAGCTGTTCCGGGTGCCGCAGCAGCGTCCACCAGCCGTTGGCGGTGGTGTTGACGGTCGCTTCGTGACCGGCGTTCAGCAGGAGCACGCAGGTGGAGATCATCTCCTGCTCGCTGAGGCGGCCCGCCTCGTCGTGGGCGGCGATCAGCCCGGAGATCAGATCCTCCCCGGGCCGGGCGCGCCGCTCGGCGATCAGCGCCCGCAGGTACGCGCTGAACTCCTCGCTCGCCCGCACCGCGCGCCGCGCCGTCTCCTCGTCCGGCCGCAGCTCGAACATGCCGCAGATGTCCGCCGACCAGGGCCGCAGCAGCCCCCGGTCCGCCTCCGGGATGCCGAGCAGCTCGGCGATCACCGCCACCGGAAGGGGTTCGGCGACGGCGGTGAGCAGATCCCCGCCGCCGTCCGCGACCAACTGCCCCACCAGCTCCCCCGCGAGCCGCCGCACGGCGGGGACCAGCCGCTCCACGGTCCGCGGGGTGAACGCCTTCGCCACGAGCCCGCGCACCCGCGCGTGCGCGGGGTCCTCCAGGTCCAGCAGGCCGTTGCCGTTGAGCACGTGGAACGGCTCGTGCTCCGCCGGAGGGGCCGTACGGCCGAACTCCTCGTGCGAGAACCGGTGCAGATAGGTCCGCCCCAGCCGCCGGTCCCGCAGCAGCGCGCTCACATCGGCGTAGTGCGGCACCAGCCACTGCCCGGTGGCCTCGTACCACACGGCCCGTCCCCGCTCCCGCAACTCCCGGTAGGCCGGGTACGGATCGGCGACGAACGCGGGGTCCCACGGATCAAAGCCCATCCCCGCACCCTAATGCCGTGACCGGCGCGGCAGCCGGCGCGACGGGGCGGGCCGGCTGGAGCAACCCCCGTACGGCCAGACGCGATTCCCCCTATGTGCGGGCCCTGTCCCCTGGTGGGTGCGAGGCCCCGCACCTCTCCGCTGCCTAGCCGGGCCGCACCAAGCGGGTCTCGTAGGCGAACACCGCGGCCTGTGTCCGGTCCCGGAGGCCCAGTTTGACCAGGATCCGGCTCACGTGGGTCTTGATCGTGGACTCCGCGACGACCAGCCGGTCGGCTATCTCGACGTTGGAGAGCCCCTGCGCGATCAGTACGAGCACCTCGGTCTCGCGCTCCGTCAGCTCTCCCACGCCCGCCGGGTCGGCGAGCCGCGGGCTTTCGGCGAGCTTGGAGAACTCCGCGATCAGCCGCTTGGTCACCGAGGGCGCCAGCAGCGCCTCCCCGGCCGCCACCACCCGCACCCCGTCGGCCAGCTGACGGGCCGAGGCGTCCTTGAGCAGGAACCCGGAGGCCCCGGCCCGCAGCGCCTGGTACACGTACTCGTCGAGGTCGAAGGTCGTCAGGACCAGCACCTTCGCGTCCGTGTCGGCGGCCACGATCTCCCGCGTCGCCTCCAGCCCGTTCATCAGCGGCATCCGGATGTCCATCAGCACCACGTCCGGCCGCAGCGCCGCCACCTGCGCGATGGCCTCCCGGCCGTCGACGGCCTCCCCGACCACCTCGATGCCGTCCATGGCGTTCAACAGCACCGAGAAGCCCTCGCGGACCATCATCTGGTCATCGACGATCAACACCCTGATCGTCATGGCGTCCCCGCCCCGGAGCCCCGCGCGGAGCCCGGCGCGGACGCGTCCTCGGCCGCCGACCCGTCACGGCCGCGCACCGGGATGAACACCGCCACCTCGTACCCGCCGCCGGCCGTGCCGCCGGCCGTCATCTCCCCCTCCAGCATGGCCACGCGCTCCCGCATCCCCGTGATCCCGTGCCCGGCCCCGGGCGAGGGACGGACGTCTCCCGTCGCCGCCCCGTTGACGACGCGTATCCCCAGGCCGCCGAGCACGTAGGACACCTCCACACCGGCCTGCGCACCCGGCGCGTGCCGCAGCGTGTTGCTCAGCGCCTCCTGGATGATCCGGTACGCCGACAGCTCCACGCCCTGCGGCAGCTCCCGGACCGCGCCCGTGACGGTCTTGTCCACGCTCAGCCCGGCCTCCCGCACATTCGCCAGCAGCCCGTCCAGCGAGGCCAGCGTCGGCTGCGGGGCGTCGGGGGCCTCGTAGTCCGCGGAGCGCACCACCCCGAGCACCCGCCGCAGTTCCGTCAGGGCCGCCACCGCGTTCTCCCGGATGGTGACGAACGCCGCCTCCAGCTCCGGCGGCGGATTCTTCACCCGGTACGGCGCAGCCTCCGCCTGGATCGCCACCACCGACATGTGGTGCGCCACCACGTCGTGCAGCTCGCGGGCGATCGTGGTCCGCTCCTCCAGCAGCGTCCGCTTGTCCCGCTCGACGGCCGTCACCTCCTGCTGCGCCGTCACCTCCGCCGTGGCGTGCCGGCGTATCTGGACGCTGCTCGCTATCGCCAGCGCGATGGCCGAGGCCACCGCCATCTCCGGAAGGTTCATCCCCGACCGGTTGCCGAACACCATCGCGATCACGAAACCGAGGGCGAAGGTCAGCGCCCACATCCAGGCCGCGATCCGCGGCCCGGTCCGCAGGGTCACCAGGACCAGGACGACGATGTAGGAGAAGAAGCTGCCCGGAGTCCAGGGCCAGTTCCAGGATCCGCCGAGCACGGCCAGGACCAGCGTCATCGCGACGGCCGCCCACCAGGCACCCACCGGCCGCACCAGCGTCATCAGGATCGGGATCCCGGCGATGAGTCCCGCGGCGAGCCGGCCCAGATCACCGAGGAAGGTCTGCTGGGAGCCGGCCGTGAAGATCACGGCGAAGGCGGCCAGCGCCGTCACCGCCGCGTACTGGCTCCATGGCGACTGCCTGCGTATCACTGCGGGCATCCGCCGCATGAAGCGCCCCGGGGCCGCCACCAGCGGCAGCGGCCGGTAGGCGAAGGCATCGGTGATCATGTCCTGGCGCAGGGTCGCCACTACCCCCGCTGCCATGCGGAACTCGGGTGTCCGGGCTGTCCCCCCGGCGGTCGTCTCGGTCATGCACCCCACCGTAGGTCGCCGCCCCCGTGGCCCGCGTCGCCGCTGATGGGGATATCCGGGGATCCCCCTCAAGTACTACCCGGGTCCGTCAGTAGCCCGTCGGGCGGATCAGACCCGTCTCGTACGCGAAGACGGCGGCCTGCGTCCGGTCCCGCAGGCCCAGCTTCACCAGGATGCGGCCCACATGGGTCTTCACCGTCTGCTCGGCCAGGACCAGGTGCGCGGCGATCTCCGCGTTCGACAGCCCCTGGGCGATCAGCGACAGTACCTCCGTCTCCCGCTCGGTCAGCTCGTCGATCCGCGCACGGGACGGGCCGCGGGGAGCCCCCATCCGGGAGAACTCCGTGATCAGCCGCTTCGTGATGTTCGGCGAGAGCAGCGCCTCCCCGGCCGCCACCACCCGCACCGCCTCGGCCAGCTGGTCCGCCGAGGCGTCCTTGAGCAGGAAGCCGGAGGCCCCGGCCCGCAGCGCCTCGTACACGTACTCGTCGAGGTCGAAGGTGGTGAGCACCAGCACCTTCACGGAGGCGCCCGGGACGGCGGTGATGACGGATGTGGCCTCGATGCCGCCCATGCCCGGCATGCGGATGTCCATCAGCACGACGTCCGGGGCCAGCGCGGCGACCTGGGCCACGGCATCGGCGCCGTCCACCGCCTGGCCGACCACCTCGATGTCGGGCTGGGCGTTGAGCAGCACGGTGAACCCCTGCCGGACCATCATCTGGTCGTCGGCGATCATCACCTTGATGGGGCTGGTCATGGCGGTCAGTCCTTCTTCGTGTCAGGGGCGGATCCACCGGCCGGCTGCCGCGGGTCCATCGGGAGCACGGCGCTCACCTCGTACCCGCCGCCGGGGCGCGGCCCCGCGGCCAGCTCGCCCCCCAGCATGCCCGCGCGCTCCCGCATGCCCAACAGCCCGTGTCCCGCGCCCGGGGAGGACGGGACGGGGCGCGTCGGCGCGGTGTTGGCGACGCACAGGTGCAGCTCGTGCGGCCCGTAGGCGATGCCGACCTCGACCTGTGAGCCGGGCGCGTGGCGCAGGCAGTTGCTCAGGGCCTCCTGCACGATCCGGTACGCGGTCAGCTCGACGCCGGGGGTCAGCGGCCGCCGGAGGCCCGCGATCTCGGTGGTGACGTCCAGCCCGGCCCCCCGCACGTTGTCCACGAGACCGTCCAGCTCGTCGAGGGTCGGCTGCGGATGGTGCGGGTTCGCGGGATCCTCCGGATCCTCGGAACGCAGGACGCCCAGCACCCGGCGCAGCTCGGTCAGGGCCTCCAGGGCGTTCTCCCGGATGCCGGACAGGTTCTCCCTCAGTTCCTCGGACGGGTTCTCCACGAGGTGCGGGGCGACCTGGGCCTGGATGGAGATCACCGACATGTGGTGCGCGACCACGTCGTGGAGCTCGCGGGCGATCCGGCTGCGCTCCTCCAGCAGGGTGCGCCGGGCGCGTTCCTCCTCGGTGAGGGTCTCCTGCTCCACGAGTTTCCCGCGGGCCAGCCGCAGCGCGCGCAGCGCGTAGCCGAGGAGGCCGGCGAAGCCGAAGAGAAGTGCGGCCCCCACGAAGGTGCTCTGGCCGTTCACCGGTTTGAAGAGCGCCTCGGTCAGGGCGGTGTAGCCGAGCGAGACGCCGACGACCGCGATGGTGACCCTGGGCGGTACCCGGAGGGCGGCCAGGAGGATCAGCGGCGCGAAGGCGAACAGTCCGCCGGGCGTCCAGGGCCAGGTCGCCCCGGGCCCCAGGGGGAGGGGGATCGTCCAGGCGATCAGGGCCGCGGCCACCAGCCCGAGCCACCAGGCGGCGATCGGACGGAACAGCGCCAGTCCGATGGCCAGACCGGTCAGGACCGCCTGGAAGAACGCGAGGTCGCCGCTGACCTGGTAGGGGTCGAAGAGCTGCGTCGCCGTGAGGAGGCCGAACAACACGGCCGCGAGCACGACGAGCACGTGCGGCAGCCGGGCCAGCCAGCGCGGCCGCGACATCCGGGGAAGCGGGTCCCGGCGCAGGGTGAACAGCTCCCGCGGCACCCCCCGCCAGGTGGTGTCCCCCAGGACGGGGGCAGGGAGCGGCGGTTCGGCCGGGGACGGGGGCTTCGGAGTCACAGGGGTCACCCTAGGCACCGGTCGCCTCCTTGACGGGGTCCGGACAAGCACCGTCCGTCCGCCGCGCGGCAGCCGGGCCGGACCCGGCCACCCGGGCGGCCCGCGGCGGCCGGGACGCCCGCTCGGCCTCCGATGCCCGCTCGGCCCCCGATGCCCGCCGGGGCGGGGACGGCAGCGGGGTCGTCCGGGGTGAGCGTCGCGACCGGGGTCGCTCGTACGCGCGGAACGCGGACCAGCACACCGCCAGCGCGGCGGCGAACACCGGCAGCCACAACAGCCGGGCGGCCATCCAGCCCACCGAGCCGGGCACCGTGTGCAGCCCGGGCAGGTCGGCCGGGACCAGCAGCCCTACGGCGGTGACAGCGATCATGGCGGTCTGGTGCCAGAGGAAGACCGTCATGGCGGACAGGTTCACCAGGGCCACCTTCGCCCAGGCCCGCGGCCGGCACATGGCCCGGGCCAGCGGCTCGCGGACCAGCAGCGCCAGCCCGCACTGGGCCAGACCGAAGGCCACGCAGGCGAGCGTCGGCGGGTTCAGGTTCGACACCGCGGCGCCGGGAACACCCACCATCGACGCCGGGTACCCGCCCCAGAACACCAGCGAGGCGGTGGCGGCGGCCCCGCCGCAGAGCAGGAGCAACGCCGGCCCGCGCCGGGCGAACGCCCCCCGGGACCACGCGGCGCCCACGGCGTACGGCACGAGCCAGCCGGCGGCCACGTTGACCCAGCCGATCGCCCCGGGCCCGCCGGAGCCGAACCGCCACACGTCGACGCCGGCCACCACGGCCAGCGGCCAGAGCGGGTTCAGCCGCGCCACCAGCGGGGTCACGGCGGTCAGCGCGGCGAACACCAGCAGGAACCACAGCGGCGACAGCACCAGCGTGACCAGCGTCCGCACGGTGTCCAGCGGCACCCCGCCGAGGAGCATCGCACCCGCGGCCACGGTCCACAGGACCAGTACCGCGGCGACCGGACGGAACAGCCTGCCCAGCCGCTGCCCGACCCAGGTGCCGTACGGGATCCCCCGCGCCCGGGCCGACGCGTACCCGCCCGCGGCGACATGGCCGCCGACGAGGAAGAAGACGGCGAGGGTCTGGAACACCCAGGACACCGGGGCCAGCCAGGGCATGTACGCCAGCGGACTCGTGCCGCTCAGACCGCCGTTGGCGGTGGTCAGGGCGGTGACCAGCCAGTGGCCGAGCACCACGCCGACGATTGCCAGGGCCCGCAGCGCGTCCACGGCGCGGTCCCGCCCGGCCGGGGTGGCACCGTCGACACGGTCCGCCAGGACGGACCGGCGGGAGCGGAGGCTACGCACGGGGCACCCCCGGAGCAGACACGGTGGCGGCGGTGGCGCCGGTGCCGCCGCGGGTGCCGAGGACGATGGCGGCCAGGCTGTCGAGGGACTCGGTGCCGGGCTTGAGGTAGTCGCTGTGCCCGGCGGAGCCGGCGGCGAAGGGCCGGGCCCCGAAGGCCGGGTCGACCGGATCGGCGCCGAAGCCGACCCCGGCGACCCGCACGTGCGGAACGCCGCCGATCCAGTCGCCGGTGCCCCGGCCGGCCCACACCCGGGCCCCGGTCGGCAGGTCGCCGGCGGAGTCGGCCCCCGTGCCCGGGCTGCCGAACAGGGCCACATCGGTGACCCCCGGCCCGGTGGCGGTCCGGGCACAGACCACGGACCCGTAGGAGTGGCACAGCAGGGAGATCCGGGCATCCGGGCCCGACAGCCCCCGCAGCCGGTCCAGGAAGGACCGCAGTTCGACGGCGGCCTCGTCCGCCCGTCGGGTGGTGAGGACGGTGGCGCTGACCGTGCCCGGAGTGTCGTACCCGAGCCAGGCGACCACGGCCGAGCGCGGGTGCTCGGCCTGGAGGCGCTGCCGAAGGGCGACGGCCCCGGCGCGGAACCGCTGGTAGGTGTCGAGCGTGGTGTCCGACCCGGGCACGAGCACGGTGACGCGGTCGGCGCCCTCCAGGCTGCCGAACACCTCGACGGCACGCCCCTTCCCACGGCCGTCGAACGCGAGGAACCGGGCCGCACCGCCCGCCTCCATGGCACGGAGCTTCGCGCCCCGGCCCGTGCGGCCGGCGCCCCGGGCCGTACGGGCCGCCTCGGCGAGGTTGGCGAGGTTGGCGGCGTACCGCCCCTCGGCGGGGGCGTCCCGCGCGAACACCACGGGCGGCGGGGCGGGTACATCGGGGGAGGCCGCGGCGGTGACGGGTATCGCGACGGCGGAGGCGACCAGGGCGGCCAGCGCCGTGCGCCACACCCGCCCGCCGGCCCGCCCACCCGCCCGCACGGCCCCGGCGACGCCCCCCGCGCCCGCCGTACCCGCCGCTCCCGAAGTCCTGCCCGCTGTACCCGTCGTCCCCGCCATCGTCTGTTCCTTCGGTCCGGAAGAGCCGTCCCCGCCCCTCTCCGTTCCGAAGTTAGAAATCCAGGCCCGTGGTTCGCGTCCCGCTGCGGAGCCGTGTTCGTACGTGGCTCTCAGGTATGACAGGGGTGACACGAGAGGCCAGTTGAGGCGAGTCACGGCGAGTCGAGCCGAGTCACGGCGAGCGGGGACGAGTTGCGGCGGCCGACCGCCCGGCCGCCCGGCCGACCGGCCGACCGGCCGACACGGCGCCCGGCCGTTCGTTAGGGTCTCGTCATGATCGATACCGCGTGGCGCCACGACCGCATCAACAGCGCGCACCGGGGAGAGAACCCCACCGTCCTCCGCCGCCTCGACACGGGCTTCGCCGTGATCGGCGACCGGCAGTTCCTGCCCGGGTACTCGGTGCTGCTGACCGACGACCCCGCCGTCACCCGGCTCTCCGACCTGCCACGGGCGCGCAGGATCGCGTACCTCTCCGACATGGAGCGCCTCGCCGAGGCCGTCGAGCTGGCCTGCCGCCGGCTCGACCCGGCCTTCCGCCGCGTGAACATCGAGATCCTGGGCAACACCGACCCGTACCTCCACGCCCACATCTGGCCCCGCTACGACTGGGAGCCCGACGGCCTCGTCCGGATGCCGGTCTGGCTGTACGACCGGGAGGCGTACTGGCGCGGCGAGGAACACGCCCTGGCCGCCCGCCACGACGGCCTGCGCGCCGCGATCGGGGAGGAGCTGGACCGGCTCGGCGCCGCCTGAGGCAGCGGGCGGCTCAGTCCGCGACCAGGGGCTCCACGTACCCCGCCCGCCAGCGCGGTGCGGGGTCCTGACCGGGGCTGGTCCAGTACTCCCTCGCGCCCACGATCTCCCCGTCCCGTACGGTCCACAGGGAAACGGCCCGGTAGACGACGTGGTCCTGAGGTATCTCCACCTCGGTGACGACGAGGTCCCCGTCCGCCAGGATGCGCAGCAGTTCCACCGGTCTCTCGTCCGCATAGCCGTCGTCACTGTTCACGGCGATGAAGTTGGCACGCCCCACGATGCGCTCACCGCTCACGGGCCATTCGATGACCGCGTCCTCGGCGATGAGCTTGGCCACCCCGTCCCAGTCGCGTGCCTCGATCCGCTCCCACAGTTGTGCCACTACGTTCAACGGCTCCATGTGCGGCAGTGTCCGACGCCGCCGTCATACGTAACAAGCTCTGCTTGCAGGCTTATTGACTTCGACACAATTCGGTGATGCTCACTGTTCGCGATAGGTCAGCGGCGGACTGTCGCTGCCGACCAGCTCCCGCTGGAGGCTTCCGCCGGGCAGCAGCCGCAGTCGGCTCCACCCGCCGGGCGCGCAGGTCACCGGGTCGCCCGAGGTGACGGTGGAGCCGTCCAGCTCCACCGGTTCGGAGGCGCTGCGCAGGGGCGCCTCCCAGGAACAGGCGAAGGCGGGGTCCCGTACGGAGAGGGACATCACGGTGTCGCCGACCGAGCCGGGAGCGAGGGTGAGCTGCCACGTCTGGGTGCCGTTGGTGGCGCGCCAGGTGCCGAGGTAGGCGTCCGGGAGGCGGCCGGCGGCGGCGGAGGCCCCGGCCCCGGACGCGCCCGCCGCGGCGGGCGCGTCCGCCGCGGCGGCGGGGTCTGAGGGTGCGGCCGGGTCCGACGGCGCGGCGACGGTGGGCGTACGGGTAGTGCTGCCGGGCGCCCGTACGCCCTGGTCCCCGCTCATCACGGCGTACACCGTGCCGCCCGCCGAGACCGCGACGACCGCGGCCACCGCGAGGAGGAAGGCGGTGGACGCGGTCCGGGGACGCGGGGCCGGTTCCGCCCGGGGCGGCCCGTACGCGGGGTGGCCGGTCGGCGGCGTCCCGGCGCCGTAACGCGTCGGCAGCGTCGACGGGTGGAGCGGTGGCGGGGGCGCCGGGAGCCGGGGCGGCGCCGGTCGGGGCGCCGCGCCGTTGCCGCCCGGGTGGGGCGCCGGGGACGGGAGCCCGTACGGGGCCGGATACGGCGGGTGATACGGCTGATAGGGCTGATACGGCGGAACGTACGGGGGCGGGGCAGGGGCAGGGGCCGGGGGCACGGGCTCCGGTTCCGGCTCCGCGCGGTCCGGGCCGGCGTCCTCGCGGTCCAGGAGTTGTACGGCGTGCCGCCCGAGCTGGGCCACCAACGGGCCCGGAAGCCACGGTTCCAGGGCCCTTCCGTCGGCCACGGTGTCGCCCGCGCCGACCCGGGCCAGCACCTCCGCGGGCCCCGGCCGCTCGGCGGGGTTCCGGCGCAGGCAGTCCCGTACGAGGTCGTGGAGGTCCGCCGGTACGCCGGTCAGGTCCGGCTCGGCCTCGGTGATGCGCAGCAGCAGCGCGGCCATGCCGCCGGGCCGCTCGCTGTCGCCGAACGGGAGCCGGCCGGTGGCGGCGTACGCGAGGACCGCGCCGAGGCAGAAGACGTCGCAGGCGGCGGTGACCGGAACGCCGTTGATCTGTTCGGGGGCCATGAACCCGGGGGAGCCGATGAGTTCGCCGGTCCGGGTCAGACCGGCGTCGGGCTCGGCCGGGGCGCGGGCGATGCCGAAGTCGATGACGCGGGGGCCGTCGAGGGTGAGCAGGACGTTCGAGGGCTTCAGGTCACGGTGTATGAGCCCGGCGCGGTGGATGTCCTGGAGGGCGTACGCGAGGCCCGCGGCGAGGATCCGTACGGAACGCCCCGGCAGCGGGCCGAAGTCGCCGGCGACGGCCTGGCGGAGGCTGGGGCCGGCGATGTAGCCGGTGGCGAACCAGGGGGTCGGGGCCTCGGTGTCGGCGTCGAGCACCGGGGCCGTCCACTCACCGCCGACGCGGCGGGCGGCGGCGACCTCCTGGCGGAACCGGATCCGGAACTCCTCGCGGGCGGCGAGCTCGGGGTGCACGAGCTTGACGGCGACGGTGCGGCCGCGGTCGGACCGCGCCAGGTAGACCTGGCCCATGCCGCCGGCGCCGAGGCGGGACAGCAGGCGGTACGGGCCGATGCGGTGCGGGTCGTGCGGGTGCAGTTGCTCCATGGCCGGGTGGCCCCTCCCCCTGGACTGGCCGTGGATCCGAGCCTAGTGGGGCGGGCTTCGGCGGGGGGCCGGAACGCGAGGTCCCGGCGGGCCGGTCCCCGCACCCCTGCGCGGCGGCCCGGCTGCCGGGCTCTGCCCGGACCCGCGCCTCAAACGCCGGCGGGGCTGGAGGGGGCGTGCCTTTGGCCCCGGCGGGGCTGGTGGGGCCGCGCCTCCGGTGTCGGGGGTGGGGTGGGCCCGTACCGGTTGTGCGCCGGGGCCGTCGGGCTCTGCCCGCACCCGCGCCTCAAACGCCGGCGGGGCTGGAGGGGCTGGTGGGGCCGCGCCGCAAGCCGGGGTGGCCCCGGCGGGGCCTGTTCGTCAGGGGTGGGTGGGATCCGGGAGGGTGTCCAGGGCTGCGGTCAGGCGTTCCAGGACGCGTACCGTCTCCGCGAAGGCGTCGTCGCCCAGCGCGTCCGCCAGCCGGTTCGCCAGTGCCGCGTGGCCCGGGGCGATGCGGGAGATCGCCGCGCGGCCGGTTTCCGTCGGGCGGAGCAGTTTCGCCCTGCGGTGCGCCGGGTTCGGGGCGTACTCCGCGAGCCCCTTGTCCGCCAGCAGGTCCGCGATGCGCTGGACGCTCTGCCGGGTGATGCCCATGGTCCGCGCTATCCCCGAGACGGGCAGCGGCTCCCGGAGCACGGCCCCCAGCACCTGCCACCACGCGGCCGTCAGCCCGGCCGGCCGGGCCAGTTCCTCCGAGAGGGCGAGGAACTGGCCGTTCAGCCGGAACACCTCCAGCGCGGTGCTGCTCAGCAGGTCCTGCCGGGCGCGGTCGGGCCGGGCCGGTATGCCTGCGGCCGCCTCGGACGGCGGGCTCGTCGCCAGGTCAGGCATTGCCGGCCGCCGCGGCCGCCATCAGCACCGGGTAGGCGCTCGCGTCCGAGTCGCGGAACAGGCGGTACCAGGCGTCCAGGACGTCCGGCTCGTAGACGTCGAGCCGTGCGAAGACCTCGCGCGCGAAGGCCACCGGGTCCGTCGGGCCCGCCGTGATCAGGTCGCCGTCCGTGACCGCGTCGGCGTCGACGTAGTGCTCCGCGCCGCCGTAGCCCGGCTGCTCCGCCAGGTAGAAGGAGACGGCGCTCGTGTGGGTCCGGCCGTCCAGCAGGCCCTCCCGGGCGAGGCCGGCGGTGGCCCCGCAGATCGCCGCGACCGGCACTCCGGCGGCCAGGAACTCGCGGGCCTTCGCCGCGAACGGGGCGAGCTCCTCGCCCGAGTCCCACAGTTCGGCGCCGGTGAGGATCAGCAGCGAGGAGTCCTCCGGTCGCAGTTCCGCCAGCGCCAGGTCAGGCTGGATGCGGACACCGCCCATGGTGGTGACCGGCTCCCCGGCGGCCGTGCCGACCGTACGGACCTGGTGGCCGCGCTGGGTCAGGTGCGCGGTGGTGTAGCCGGTCTCCCAGTCGGCGTACGTGTCGTAGACCGCGAGGTGGACGGGCTTACGGGGGGTCTCGCTCATGGTGCTCGCCTCCAACATCGTTTCCGGTGGCGAACGCGAGGGGCGATGTTCCGTCCGCCTCGTTTCCGGCACCGACTTGCTATGACAATAGACTGTCATAAAGGCAGCATGCTGTCAATCGCACACTCGGCCGGATCCGCCGCCCAAGCCCGCCGCCCAAGCCCGCGGCCGCGAGCCCGCCCCCGCCCCGCCCCTTCCCGGACGCCCCGGTGGGCGCCTCCGCGCAGACAGACTGCCGAGACCTGCCCCCCACCCCCATACAGTCCGCCGATATCCCTCCCCACCTGCGCACTTCTAGCGTGGCGCCATGACCCCTCATGCCTCCCCGCACACCCTTGCCGCCGTGAAGGACGCCGACCGGAAGCACGTCTTCCATTCCTGGTCCGCCCAGGCCCTCATCGACCCGCTCGCCGTGGCCGGGGCCGAGGGCTCGTACTTCTGGGACTACGAGGGCAAGCGCTTCCTCGACTTCTCCTCCCAGCTGGTCAACACGAACATCGGCCACCAGCACCCCAAGGTCGTCGCCGCCGTCCAGGAGCAGGCCGCCCGGCTCTGCACCCTGGCCCCGGGCTTCGCCGTCGACGTCCGCTCCGAGGCCGCACGCCTCATCGCGGAGCGCACCCCCGGCGACCTCGACAAGATCTTCTTCACCAACGGCGGCGCCGAGGCCGTCGAGAACGCCGTCCGCATGGCCCGGCTGCACACCGGCCGCCAGAAGGTGATGTCCACCTACCGCTCCTACCACGGGGCCACCGCCGCCGCGATCAACCTGACCGGCGACCCGCGCCGCTGGCCCTCCGACACCGCCGCCGCGGGCGTCGTGCACTTCTGGGGCCCGTACCTCTACCGCTCCGCCTTCCACGCCACCACCGAGGCCGAGGAGTGCGCGCGCGCCCTCACCCACCTCGCCGACACGATCGCCTTCGAGGGGCCGCAGACCATCGCGGCGATCATCCTGGAGAGCGTCCCCGGCACCGCCGGGATCATGACCCCGCCCGCCGGGTACCTCGCGGGCGTGCGCGAGCTCTGCGACCGCCACGGCATCGTCTTCATCCTCGACGAGGTCATGTCCGGCTTCGGCCGGACCGGCGCGTGGTTCGCCGCCGACCACTGGGGCGTCACCCCCGACCTCATCTGCTTCGCCAAGGGCGTGAACAGCGGCTACGTGCCGCTCGGCGGCGTCGCCATCTCCGCCGCCATCGCCGAGACCTTCGCCACGCGTCCCTACCCGGGCGGGCTCACGTACTCCGGCCACCCCCTGGCCTGCGCCGCCGCCGTCGCCACGATCAACGCGATGGAGGAGGAGGGCGTCGTCGCGCACGCCGCCCACCTCGGGGAGAACGTGATCGGCCCGGCGCTCGCCGAGATCGCCGAGCGGCACCCGTCGGTCGGCGAGGTGCGGGGGCTGGGCGCCTTCTGGGCGCTGGAGCTCGTACGGGACGAGGAGACGCGCGAGCCGCTCGTCCCCTACAACGCGGCCGGGGCCGACAACGCGCCCATGGCCGAGTTCGCGGCCGCCTGCAAGGCGTCGGGCCTGTGGCCCTTCGTCAACATGAACCGCACGCACGTGGTCCCCCCGTGCACCATCTCCGAGGCCGAGGCCAAGGAGGGACTGGCCCTGCTCGACGAGGCGCTGACGGTGGCCGACCGGCACACCACGGGGGCGTCCGCATAACGGGCCCTAAATCCGCATAACGATCCTCGACCGCTCGGTTTCGGCCGCGCTGCCTGGCCTAAGGTGTCCGAAGTTCACACTGAGGAAACGGACCCCTATGCCAGGCAGCGGAGCTGTCACCCGCAACACCCTTCGCCAGCAGATCGCGGACGCGCTGCGGGACGAGGTCCTTGCGGGACGCCTGCCGCCGGGGACCGAGTTCACCGTCAAGCAGATCGCCGAGCAGTACGAGGTCTCGGCCACCCCGGTCCGCGAGGCCCTCGTGGACCTCTCCGCGCAGGGGCTGCTCGAACTGGTCCAGCACCGGGGGTTCCGGGTCCGCGTCTTCTCCGTCGACGACTTCCGCGGAATGATCGAGGCCCGCACGCTGATCGTGGACGGGATATTCCGCCGGCTCGCCGAGCGCGGCACCGCGCCCGGCTCCGGCGAGATGCTGGTGTCGGTGCGCCGCCGGGCCGAGGAGGCGCGGCGGGCCGCGCAGAGCGGCTCGCTCGAAGTGCTCATCGGCTACGACCTGCGCTTCTGGCGGGAGCTGAGCGCGCTGGTCGGCAACACCTACATCTCCGAGTTCCTGCACCGCATCCGGGTCCAGTGCTGGGTCTTCGCCGTCCCGCACCTCCAGCGCGAACCGCAGCTCCGGGCGGCCCTGTGGGACCGGCACGGGGAGCTGGTGGACGCGGTGACCCTCGCGGACGCCGAGACCGTGCGCGGCCTGGTGCTCGACTACAACCGGCACGGCCTGGAATGGGCCGCCGGGCTGTAGGGGGCGGGGCGGGGCGCCGGTCGGAGCGGTACGGAACCGGCCGGACGCCGACCGGGTTCTGCGCACCCCTTCGCGGAGGGTGCCCGGCGCACTACGCTTGGCCGATCGGCGGCAACGACTGATCGGAGCCCGCGTGGCCTGTGACCTGTGGCTGGTCCCCCTTGTCGACGTGCTGTGCCACAGCCCCGACAACCCCTTCGCGGAAGAGATCGCCTCGTACGACAAGGCCCTGGGCGAGGCCGGGCTGCCGTCCGTGCCCGTCTTCTCCTACATGCCGGGTCTGAGCGGGGACGTCGCCCCGGTCGCCGGCTTCGACTACGACGCCCTGCACTTCCTGCGGCGGGCGTACCTCCTCCAGCTCTGCGGGCTGCCGGTGACGCCGGTGGACGAGCTGGGCGGGGACTACGAGCAGCTGCTGGAGATGTTCGAGCCGACGGCCCAGCAGTCCCACCTGGTCTGGCACTACGACCACGCCGGGGCCTACGTCCCGGTGGACTTCGCGGCTCCGCTGGCGAACGAGGAGCTGCTCGCCGGAGGGGGCCCGCTGGGGTCCGCGCAGGGGCTGCTGCGGGAGCTGCTCTTCGTGGCTCCGGCGATCGGGATAGACCCGGGGAACCCGCCCGCGCCGCCCGCGCCGCCCGGCCGTCCGACCTCGCTGGAGGAGCCCGCGGGGCCGATCCCGTACGACGACAGCCCCTTCGCCCGGGAGCGCCACGTTTGGCTCGGGCTGCACGCGGCCGCGACCCGCAGCCTCGGCCAGGGCTCGATGATCATCTTCAGCTGACGGGGGACCCCGGACCCGCGGCCCCGGACCCGCGCCCCGGACCCGCCCGACCCGCGCCCCACCCCGGAGCGGTGGCTACCTCGGCTGCTCCGGCGGGCGCTGGCGCGGCATGTTCGGCCGGGTGCCCGGCGGCAGCGGGAACCGGGCCGGCGGGACGCCCGCCTCCACCCGGCCCGCCGAGGCGCCCAGGGACTGCATGACCAGGGGCGCGGGCCCGGCCCGGAACTCCACCATCCAGTCCGCCGTCTCCGAGCGCACCAGCTCGGTGATGTCCTCGGAGAACCGCCGCAGCACGGTCAGGCAGCGCTCGGCGGCCTCGCTCGCCGTGCCCTCGGTGGGGCCGAGCACCTCCCGTACGTTCTCCGAGGCCCAGTCGAACTGGAGCGTCTGGAGCCGGCGCTGCACGGCCTGCGCGGTCGCCACGTCGCGCATCCAGCCGGACGTCAGCCCGAAGAACCGGTCGCCCGCCAGCGCGGCCGCGCCCAGCAGCAGCGCCAGGTATCCGTACGAGGCCGCGCCGGGCGCCGAGCCCGTCAGGTCCAGCAGTGGCATCACGGCGCCCGTGACGGCGCCCACGGCAGCGCTCCCGCGCAGCGCCCGCGCCCCCCGGCGCTTCCAGGTCCGGTCGCTCAGGTACCACTCGGCGGTGCGCAGGGCGTCGGCCTCGACGCGCCGGTACAGCTCGTCGAGCCGCTCGGCGGGCTCGCCCCAGTCCCCGAGGGGGAACGGCCGGCCGATCAGGTCGCCGGCCGCCACCGGCCCGTCGACCTCCTCCCGGGGATCCCGGGGTGGCCCTTCGGGCTGCATCTCCGGCTGGCTCACCCGGCACTCCCTCTGCCTGCGCTGACGACTGGTGGTGCGCGTGTGCGCAATGGTGCGCATGCTCTTCCTACCTTCGAATGACGGGCGGCGGACGACGATTCCCGGGATTTCCGCCCGCAAGGAGGTCTCCAGCAGGTACGCGCACGCCCGCTCCCTCACTCGAAAGAGTTGGTCCTCACGGCGTAGGGCGCTGCGCGCGGGGAGCACGTAGGCTCGGATTGACCAAGCGTCCCGACGGTACGGAGTGAATGACCTGTGATTCCCGGTGGTGGCCAGCCCGACATGCAGCAGCTGCTCCAGCAGGCCCAGAAGATGCAGCAGGACCTCGCCGCGGCCCAGGAAGAACTCGCGCGCACCGAGGTCGAAGGCCAGGCCGGCGGCGGTCTGGTGCGGGCGACGGTCACCGGTTCCGGTGAGCTGCGCGCGCTGGTGATCGACCCCAGGGCCGTGGACCCGGCGGACACCGAGACCCTCGCCGACCTGGTCGTCGCGGCGGTCCAGGCCGCCAACGAGAACGCCCAGGCGCTCCAGCAGCAGGCGCTGGGCCCCCTGGCCCAGGGCCTGGGCGGCGGCAGCGGCATCCCCGGCCTCCCCTTCTAGTCCCCCGCACCCGCCCCGCGGCGGGAAACCGAAACGAAAGAAGGCAGTCCGTTGTACGAAGGCGTGGTCCAGGACCTGATCGACGAACTGGGCAGGCTGCCCGGCGTCGGGCCCAAGAGCGCGCAGCGGATCGCCTTCCACATCCTGCAGGCCGAGCCCACCGACGTCCGCCGCCTCGCGCACACGCTGCTGGAGGTCAAGGACAAGGTCCGGTTCTGCGCGGTGTGCGGGAACGTGGCGCAGGAGGAGCGGTGCGGGATCTGCCGCGATCCGCGCCGCGACACCACGGTCATCTGTGTCGTGGAGGAGCCCAAGGACGTCGTCGCGGTCGAGCGGACGCGCGAGTTCCGGGGCCGGTACCACGTCCTCGGGGGTGCGATCAGCCCGATCGAGGGCGTCGGACCGGACGACCTGCGCATCCGCGAGCTGCTGGCACGCCTCGCGGACGGGGTGGTGAGCGAGCTGATCCTCGCCACCGACCCGAACCTGGAGGGCGAGGCGACCGCCACCTACCTCGCCCGGATGCTCAAGCCCATGGGCCTCAAGGTCACCCGCCTGGCCAGCGGGCTCCCCGTCGGGGGAGATCTGGAGTACGCGGACGAGGTCACGCTCGGGCGGGCCTTTGAAGGAAGGCGACTTCTCGATGTCTGACGCAACCCTGCACGCGGCGGGCCCGGACCCGGGCGACTTCGCCGTCCAGATCGCGGACCAGATCGGTTCGTTCATCGTCGCGGTCACCGAGGTGGCCAAGGGCGAGGATCCGGACCGCGCCGTGCCGTTCCTGCTGCTGGAGATCTCGCAGCTGCTGCTCGCGGGCGGCCGGCTGGGCGCCTACCAGGACGTACTGCCCGACGAGCGCTACGAGCCCGATCTGGGCCCGGAGCCGGACGTGGACGACCTGCGCGAGCGCTTCGCCGTGATGCTGGAGCCGGTCGACGTCTACTCCGAGGTCTTCGACCCCTACGAGCCGCGCAAGGCCCCGGTCCCGCACCGGATCTCCGACGACGTGGCCGACGTGGTGGCCGACCTGCGGCACGGGCTGATCCACTACCAGGCGGGGCGGATCACCGAGGCGCTGTGGTGGTGGCAGTTCTCGTACTTCACCAACTGGGGCCCGACGGCCTCGGCGACCCTGCGGGCCCTGCAGTCCCTGGTGGCCCACGTGCGCCTGGACCAGCCGCTGGCGGCCCTGGACGGGCTGGACACCGACGAGGACCTGGCCGAGGACGACCTGGCCGAGCAGGCCGGGGTGGTCATGGCGGAGGAGCTCGGCGGCCTCGGCCGCAGGTGAGCGGCGTGCAGGCGGCCTGGTGGCGGCCTGGTGGCGGCCCGTTCGGATGTCCCGGCGCGGGAACTTCTCGGCTGATCTTTTCGTCTCATGATGTGGTACGAAGCGGTCGGATCGCGGCCGCTCGTTAGACTGCACCAGCAATGAGACGGATTGAGCGAGGAGCGCACGTGGGCCTTGTCGTGCAGAAGTACGGAGGTTCCTCCGTAGCCGATGCCGAAGGCATCAAGCGTGTCGCCAAGCGGATCGTGGACGCCAAGAAGAACGGCCACCAGGTGGTCGTCGTGGTTTCCGCGATGGGCGACACGACGGACGAGCTGATCGATCTCGCCGAGCAGGTGTCCCCGATGCCTGCCGGGCGGGAGTTCGACATGCTGTTGACCGCCGGGGAGCGGATCTCCATGGCCCTGCTGGCCATGGCGATCAAGAACCTGGGCCACGAGGCCCAGTCGTTCACCGGCAGCCAGGCAGGCGTGATCACCGACTCGGTCCACAACAAAGCGCGCATCATCGATGTCACGCCGGGCCGTATCCGCACCGCGCTGGACGAGGGCAACATCGCCATCGTCGCCGGCTTCCAGGGCGTGTCCGCGGACTCCAAGGACATCACCACCCTCGGCCGGGGCGGCTCGGACACCACCGCCGTGGCGCTCGCCGCCGCGCTGGACGCCGAGGTCTGCGAGATCTACACCGACGTCGACGGCGTCTTCACCGCGGACCCCCGCGTCGTGAAGAAGGCCCGGAAGATCGACTGGATCTCCTCCGAGGACATGCTGGAGCTCGCGGCCTCCGGCTCCAAGGTGCTCCTGCACCGCTGCGTCGAGTACGCACGCCGCTACGACATCCCGATCCACGTCCGCTCGTCCTTCTCGGGACTGCCGGGCACCTGGGTCAGCAACGAGAATCCGCAAGGGGACGCGCAGGTGGAGCACGCCATCATCTCCGGAGTCGCGCACGACGTCTCCGAAGCCAAGATCACCGTCGTCGGCGTCCCGGACAAGCCGGGCGAGGCCGCGGCGATCTTCCGCGCCATCGCGGACGCCGAGATCAACATCGACATGATCGTGCAGAACGTGTCGGCGGCCTCGACGGGCCTCACCGACATCTCCTTCACGCTCCCCAAGGCCGAGGGCCACAAGGCCATCGACGCCCTGGAGAAGTCCAAGGACCGGATCGGCTTCGACTCCCTGCGCTACGACGACCAGATCGGCAAGATCTCCCTGGTCGGCGCGGGCATGAAGACGAACCCGGGCGTCACCGCCTCCTTCTTCCAGGCCCTGTCCGACGCCGGCGTCAACATCGAGCTGATCTCCACCTCGGAGATCCGCATCTCGGTCGTGACCCGCCAGGACGACGTCAACGAGGCCGTCCGCGCCGTGCACACGGCCTTCGGCCTCGACTCCGACACCGACGAGGCCGTCGTCTACGGAGGCACCGGACGATGACCGCGCCCCGGTCCTCCGGCCCGGCTCTCGCCGTGGTCGGGGCGACCGGAGCGGTCGGTACCGTCCTGCTCCGGATCCTTTCCCAGCGGGCGGACGTCTGGGGCGACATCCGCCTGATCGCCTCCGCGCGCTCGGCCGGCCGCGTGCTGGCCGTCCGCGCGGAGCAGGTCGAGGTGCTCGCCCTCACCGAGGACGCCTTCCACGGCCTCGGGCCGGGCGACGTCGTCATCTTCCTCACGCCCGCCGCGGTCTCGGCCCGGTGGGCGCCCGTCGTCACCGCGCGCGGGGCCGTCGTCGTGGACCAGTCCGCCGCGTTCCGCGCGGACCCCGAAGTGCCGCTGGTGGTGCCCGAGGTCAACGCCCACGCCGTACGGATCCGGCCGCGCGGGATCGTCGCGGGCCCGGACTGCGTGACCGCCGCGATGAGCGCGGCCCTCGGCGCGCTGCACGCCGAGTACGGCCTGACCGAGCTGGCCGTCTCCTCCTACCAGGCCGCGGGCGCCGCCGGCCGGGCCGGCTCCGAGGCGCTGCGGCGCCAGTTGTCGCTGGTCGCCGGCACCTCCCTGGGGGAGCACCCCGGCGACGTGCGCCGGGCCGTGGGCGAGGACACCGGCCCCTTCGCGGCCCCGCTCGCCCTCAACGTCGTGCCCTGGTCGGGCGAGTTGTGCGAGGGCGGCTGGTCCTCGCACGAGCTGGCCGTACGGGCCGAGACGCGCCGGATCCTGGACCTGGAGCGGCTGCCGGTGTCGGTGACCTGCGTACAGGTGCCGGTGGTGACCGGGCATTCGCTGACCGTGCGGGCCCGGTTCGAGAACACGGTGCACGCCGCGCACGCCCGGGAGATCCTGGAGGCCGCGCCCGGCGTGGTGCTCGTGGACGACCCGGCGGCGGGCGAGTTCCCCACTCCCGCGGACGCCGCGGGGACCGATCCGGCCTGGGCGGGGCGGGTGCGGGTGTCGCTCGACGACCCGCGCGCGCTGGAGTTCTTCGTGTGCGCCGACAATCTGCGCAAGGGCGCCGCTCTGAATGCCACCCACATCGCGGAACTGATCGCGGGTGAATTTGCGTAATTCGCTTTGTAGGATCGGTGCTGATCCCTTGATCAAGGTGATGGCCCGACTGCCGTCTCGATAGGACCGGGGCAATCGGGAAGAGCGGGAACGCATGAGGGCAATGGGGATATCGCGGGCGAGGTTGCCCGGCGCGTACAACCCTCGCGGGGGGACGTGCGTCCTACAGGCGTGGCAGAGGCACTTCTCGACCTGGCCGTCCTACCGGCGCGCACGGGGATCGTTCCGTCGCGCCGGGGATCCCGCGCACCCGGCGGCGGTTTCCCCGTGATCGTTCCCGTCCCGCCGACGGGGCCCTCCGAGGCGTTCGTACGAGCCCCCGCGCCGCCCCGGGGCGGGCGCGTGCCCGCACCGCGCGACGGCGCCGGGACAGCGGCGGACGACGAGACGGCCGGCGACGGGGCGACGGCGGGCAACGACACGACGGCGGGCGGCGACACGGCCGCCGGGGCCGGGAACGCGACCGCCGGGGCCGCGCCGGTGGTGGCGGGCACCACCGTCGACCACCTCACGGCGACCTACCAGGCCCACTACCGTTCGCTCCTCGGCCTGGCCGCGCTGCTCCTCGACGACACCGCCTCCTGCGAGGACGTCGTCCAGGAGGCGTTCATCCGCGTCCACTCGGCCCGCAACCGGGTCCGCGACCGGGACAAGACACTGGCCTACCTGCGCCAGACCGTCGTCAACCTGTCCCGGTCCGCGCTGCGCCGCCGCATCCTCGGTCTCAAACTGCTGTCGAAGCCGATGCCGGACATGGCCAGCGCCGAAGAGGGCGCCTACGACCAGCTGGAACGCGACGACCTGATCAAGTCGATGCGCGGACTCCAGCGCAGACAGCGCGAGGTGCTGGTGCTGCGCTACTTCGCGGACATGACGGAGGCCCAGGTCGCCGAGACGCTCGGGATATCGATCGGCTCGGTGAAGGCGTACGGATCGCGGGGGATTGCCGCGCTGCGGGTGGCGATGGAGGCTGCGCAGTCATGACGGACGACCACACCCCGCTGTGCGGGGCGGGCGAGGAACAGGCGCTACGGGGCCTGCTGCACGGGGCCGTCGAGGGCCTGGAGCCCTCCGGGGGCGCGCTGGAGCGGCTGCGGTACGCGGTCCCCGCGCGCCGGACCCGCAGGCGCCGGGCCGTCGTGGGCGCCGCCGCGGCCGCGCTGCTGGCCGGCGCCGGGATCCCGGCCGCCGTGCACCTGAGCGGCGGCGGTAACACGGCCGCCGACCGCTCGGCGATGGCCGGGCACGGCGAGCGGTCCGGAGCCACCACGGGCACCGGCTCCTCCGACCCGCACCAGAACGGCGCCGGGGCCCACCCGAGGGCCACCCGCTCCACGGGCGCCGCCCCCGACGCGGGCGGCACCACCGGGGAGCCCGACCCGGCCGCCACCGGGTCGCCGGCCGGCGGGACCGGAGCCTCCGCCGGACCCTCGGGCGCGGGCACGCCGTCCGGCTCGTCGCTGGGCCAGAGCGGGCAGCTCCCGGTCACCGGACCCCAGCCGCCCGCCGCGCAAGGGGTGGGCCGCTGCGGCGCCGACCAGCTCGGCGTGGTGGCCTCGGCCCGCGCCCCCGAGGCCGACGGCAAGGTGTACGGCAGCTTCAAGGTCACCAACGTGTCGGTGCGCGGCTGCATCGTCTCCGGCGCGGACAGGGTGACGGCCGCGGCCGCCGCGCCCGGTACGGGCACGGGCACCGCCGTCGTCGGCCACACCGCGGGCGATCCGGCGAGCGGGCTGCTGCCCGACCCGTCGGCGGCGCCGCCGCTGCTGGTGCTCCAGCCGAACACGGCGTACGAGGTGCGCTTCGCCTGGGTCCCCTCCGGGGAGCCCTGCCCGGCGGCGACCCCGGCGGGTGCCAAGCCGCCGCAGGGTGATTCCGGGGACGGCGCGGGCGCCGCCGGGCCGGGCGGCGCGGACGGTACGGCGGGCGCGGGCTCGGACCCGCAGACGGGCCCGCCGCCCCCGGACCCGGCGGGGGTCGCGGTCGCGCACACTCCGGTGGCGGGGTCGCCGACCACCCGGACGACGATCCCCGAGGCGTGCGGGGGCACGCTGTACCGGACGGGCTCGATCCCGCTGGACGCGCCGGCGCCGTAGCGGCGCGGGCACCGCGGGGCCGGGCCGGGTCCGTCGAGCCGTCAGCCGTACCGCGCCGTCAGCCGTACCGACCCGTCAGGCGCGCTGCGGGGCGGCCCCGGCGGTGGTCTCCGTGGTGGTCCCGGCGGTGGTCTCCTCCGCGGGGAGGAGACCGGCCTCGGCGTCGCGGAGGGTCTCGATCTCGCGGCGGTAGAGCCGGAACCACATGAACAGCACGAAGGCGGCGAAGACGAACCACTCGCCGGTGTAGCCGAGGTTCTGGAACGCCTTCAGGTCGAGCCCGGTGTCGTTCGGGGCCTGCGGCGGCACCGGCAGCATGCCGTCCGCCGGGGTCCGCACCGTCAGCCACGCGTCGTACAGGTCGTACGGGACGATGTTGACCAGCGACGCGGCGCCGATCACCCCGAGCTGTCCGGCGGGCAGCCCGCCCTCGGAGTGGACCCCCTTGGTGCGGGAGTTCTCCGGTGGCTGCAGCGCCCCCGTGACGTCCACCCGCCCGGCCGGCGCGGCCGGCGCCGCCGCCGGGTCCGCGGTCCCCGGGAGCCAGCCCCGTACCACCGGGACGGCCTTGCCGGAGTCGGTCCTCAGCAGCGTCAGCACATAGAAGCCGGGCTTCCCGTCGAGCGTCCGCTCGGGGACCAGCAACTGCTCCGCGTACTCCCCGGAGACGGCGGCCGGCTGCCCGGAGGTCCTCTTGTCCACCGGGAGCAGCGAGTCCAGCGGGGCGGCCACCAGGTCGGCGGGCCGCTCGGCGGTCGCCTCGCGGTGGGAGTCGACGCGGTCCTCGAACCGGCCGAGCTGCCAGGTCCCCATGAACAGGCAGAAGGGGACGCCGAGCGCGACGAAGACGTTGATCCCCCACCAGCGCGGGGTCAGGAGAAACCGGTGCACCCCACCACCGTACGGGGGGTGCGGCCGGTTCCGTCTGCCGGGGCTCGGTTCTCCGGGGTCAGCGGGGGAGGTGCTTCAGGGCGAACTCCAGCTCCATCCGGACCTGCTTGATCCGCTCCTCCACGACCAGCGAGCCGTGACCCGCGTCGAAGCGGTACACCTCGTGCTCCGCGCCGCGCGCCGCCAGCCGGTCGACGTAGTTGTCGATCTGCCGGATCGGGCAGCGCGGGTCGTTGACGCCCGCCGCGATGTACACGGGGGCCGTCACCGCGTCCACGTACGTCAGCGGCGAGGACGCCTCGAAGCGCTCCGGGACCTCCTCCGGGGTGCCGCCGAAGAGGGTGCGGTCCAGGGACTTCAGCGCCTCCATCTCGTCGTGGTACGCCGTCACGTAGTCGGCGACCGGTACGGCGGCCAGGCCCACCGCCCAGGCGTCCGGCCGGGTGCCGAGGCCCAGCAGCGTCAGGTACCCGCCCCAGGAGCCGCCCGAGAGCACCAGGCGCGCCGGGTCCGCGAGGCCGGACTCCACCGCCCAGGCGCGGACCGCCTCGACGTCCTCCAGCTCGATCAGGCCGACGCGGTGCTTGAGGGCGTCGGTCCACTCGCGGCCGTAGCCGGTCGAGCCGCGGTAGTTGACGCGGACGACCGCGAAGCCGTGGTCGAGCCAGGCCGCCGGGGTCGCCAGGAAGGCGTCGCTGTCGTGCCAGGTCGGGCCGCCGTGGATCTCGAAGATGGTCGGGAAGGGGCCGTCGCCGTGGCCCACGGGCCGCTGCGCGAGCGCGTGGATCCGCCCGCCGGGGCCCTGCACCCACACGTCCTCGACCGGCACCGAGCCCGGCGGCCGGAAGCCGGGCGGGTCCAGGACGACCCCGCCCGCGGTGGACCGTACGGAGGCGGGCTCGGCGGCCGAGGACCACTGGTACTCCACCGTCCCGTCGGGGCGGGCCGTCGCCCCGGACACGGTTCCGGCCGGGGTCTCCACCGGGACCAGGGCCCGCTCGGCCAGGTCGTAGCGCCACAGTTCGCTGCGCGCCTCGAAGCTGTGCACGATCAGCAGCGCCGACCCGTCCGGGTACCACTCGGCGCTGACGTCGCCCGGCAGCTCGATGCCGAGTTCCGTCTCGGTGCCCGTGGACACGTCCCACACCATCGGCTCCCAGCGGCCGCGCCGCTGGTGGCCGACGAGCAGCCGGGTGTCGCCGTCGACGGGGGCGAAGCCGAGCACGGCGAGGCCGAGGTCATCGGTGCCGCCCCTGGAGTCGTCGAGCTCGGCGACCGTGGCGCCGTCGAGGGTGACGACGCGCAGCGCCGAGTGCATGGCGTCGCCGTGCTCGGTGTGCTCGATGACGAGCAGGGAGCCGTCACGGGACAGGTCGCCCACTCCGGCGGACTCGCGGTGCCGGTAGACGACCGCGGGCGCGCTCCCGTCCGGCCGCACCACGTGGATGGTCGTGCCGTCCTCGTCGGTGGACCGGCCCACGACCGCCGTCCCGTCGCGCCCGATGGCCAGGCCCGCCGAGTACGAGGGCTCCAGTCCGGGCGTGGCCGGCTCGTCGGGGCCGCCCGCGAAGGGCTGGCGCACCCAGGTGCCGAACTCGTCGCCGTCGGTGTCGGAGAACCACCAGATCCACTCGCCGTCGGGGGAGAGCGTCCCGTCGGTGGTGCCGTTGGGGCGGTCCGTGGCCTGCCGCTGGGCGCCGGTGGAGCGGTCCCAGGCGTAGAGCTCGAAGGTGCCGGTCGCGTTGGAGACGAAGAGGGAGCGGTCCGGCGCGTCCTCGGCCCACTCGGGCAGACCGACGCGCGGGGCGCGGAACCGCTTCTCCCACTCGGGGACCGCGTCGGGGGAGGTGTCGGAGGCGCTGTCGGGGGCGGTGCCGGGGGGCGCTCCGGCGCCGTGTGCTCCGCCGCCGGTCTCGCCGCCGCCGGTCTCGCCGTTGCCGGTCACATCGTTGCCGGTCACATCGCTGTCGCTGGTCATGCCTCCCATTCTTGCCACACACGGTCCCCGAACGACGACCCCGCCGGACGTACGCTGGCGGCATGCGGATGATCGTCCGGGGCGCCCGGCTGCTGCACACCGAAGGCCACGAGCGGGGCCGGGACGGCCTCTGGGACGTGGAGGTGGGCGAGGACGGCCGGATCGCGCGCGTCCTGCCGCACGACGACCAGAAGGAACCCCCGGCCACCGGCGTCCTGATCGAGGCCCACGGGTCGCTCCTCAGCGCCCCCTTCGTCGAACCGCACATCCACCTCGACACGGCACTGACCGCCGGTGAGCCGCGCCCCAACGTCTCCGGCACCCTGTGGGAGGGCATCGCCTGCTGGAGCGAGCGCAAGCGGACCCTGACCCGCGACGACGTCGTCGGCCGGGCCACCGAGGTACTGCGCTGGCAGGCGGCGCAGGGCGTGCTGCACGTGCGCACCCACTGCGACACCACCGACCCGGCCCTGACCGCCCTCGACGCGCTGCTCGAAGTGCGGGACCGGGTACGGGACTTCATGACCCTCCAGATCGTGGCCTTCCCGCAGGAGGGCATCGTCTCCTTCCCCGACGGCGAGGCGCTGCTGCGCGAGGCGGTCCGGCGCGGCGCCGACGTCGTCGGCGCGATCCCGCACTTCGAGGACACGCGGGAGGACGGGGTCGCCTCGCTGGGCATCGCCTTCGCGCTCGCCGAGGAGCACGGGCTGCGCGTGGACGCGCACTGCGACGAGATCGACGACGATCAGTCCCGCTTCGTGGAGGTGCTGGCCACCCTGGCCCTGCGTTCGGGCCTGCGCGGCCGCGCCACGGCCTCCCACACGACGGCGATGGGCTCCTACGGCGGCGCGTACAGCTACAAACTCCAGCGCCTGCTGTCGCGTTCGGGGATCAACCTGGTCTCCAACCCCTTCGCCAACCTCAACCTCCAGGGCCGCTTCGACGCCTATCCCAAGCGCCGCGGCCTCACCCAGGTCAAGGAGATGCTGGCGGCGGGGGTGAACGTCGCCTTCGGCCATGACGACGTGATGGACCCGTGGAACGCGCTCGGCACCGGCAACCCGCTCCAGACCGCCCTCGTCGGCGTGTACGCGGCCCAGCTCACCGGCGCCGACGAGATCCCGGCGGCCTTCGCGATGGTGACCGACCGCGCCGCGCGCGTCCTGGGCCTGCCGGAGGCGGAGTACGGCATCGCGGAGGGCGCCCCCGCCTCCTTCGTCCTGCTCCCGGCCCCGACGCCGCTGGAGGCGATCCGCCGCCAGGTCCGCCCCCGGTACGTCGTCGCGCGCGGGCGCGTCCTCGCGGAGAACCCCCCGGCCCCGGCCCGGCTGTCGTGGCCCGGAGAGGCCCCGTCCGAGGTCGACTTCGTCCGCCTACCCTGAGGGGGCCGGTCCGTCGGCGAGGTGCCGCGCGTGACCCCGTTCGAGCGGTCCCGCCGCGGTCAGGGGCCCGGCGCGAGACGGCCGTACCGCCCGTGACGCACCGCGGGTTCCGACCGCACCGAAGGACTCGACTCATGAACGACCCGGACCGAACCCCCATCGAGGACACGCGCTTCGGCGAGATCACCGTCCGTCAGGACGGTCAGCTGTCCCTCCAGGTCGAGGGCGAGGCGATCCCCCGCGTCACCCTGGAGCGCGACCCCGGCTCCGCGGCGGACCCGCAGACCGCCATCGGCACCCGGGACGCCGAGCACCTCACGATGCGGATAGACGGCCGGAAGGTCGGGCTGAAGCCCGCCAAGGGCGGCCTGACCAGGCGCTCGTACCGGGTGGACGTGGAGTACGAGGGGGCGCGCTACCGGCTGGTCCCCGACTCCGTGCCCAGCAGCCGGCTGACCCGCGACGGCGCGCACCTCGGCGACTTCTCCTCCGACGGCGACGAGCTGGTCCTCGCCGACTGGAAGGAGGACGCCGAACTCCGCCCGGCGGACGCGTCGGTCGGCTACGCGCTCGCCTCGGCCTTCGGGACGGGCGGGCAGCCGATGTGGATGATGATCGCCGACGGCGTGAGCAGCGCCCTGCCCTAGGGGTCTCCTTCGGATCCCGCCGGGGACGGGTCAGGCCACCCGCCGGTCCGGCAGGTGGCCTGACCCGTACCGCGTCCGTGCGGGGGCCTACGCGGAGCGGCGCCAGTAGGCGCTGTACTCGTCGATGGTCTCCACCGGGTCGGTGACGCCGTGCCGCTCGCGGAACTCGTCCACGGCCTTGCGGCAGGCCGGGATGAAGTAGTCGTCGATGATGACGAAGCCGCCCGGGGACAGCTTCCCGTAGAGGTTCTCCAGCGCGTCCATCGTGGACTCGTAGAGGTCGCCGTCCAGCCGCATGACCGCCAGCCGCTCGACCGGGGCGTCCGGCAGGCTGTCCTTGAACCAGCCCGGGAGGAACCGGACCTGGTCGTCGAGGAGGCCGTAGCGCCGGAAGTTCTCCCTGACCGTGTCGGCGGTGACGCCGAGCACGTGGTTGGAGTGGTGCAGCGCCATCTCCCGGTCCATCGGGTGGCCGCTCTCACCGGTGTCCGGGATGCCCTCGAAGGAGTCGGCGAGCCAGACCGTGCGGTCGGTGATGCCGTGGGCCTTGAGGTACCCGCGCGCGAAGATGCACACGCCGCCGCGCCAGACGCCGGTCTCGATGAAGTCCCCGGGCACCTGATCGGCGACCACCTGGTCCAGTACGTCGCGTACGTTCCTGATCCGCTTCAGCCCGACCATGGTGTGGGCCGTGCTCGGCCAGTCCGAGCCGTTCTCGCGGTTCTCCTCGCGGAAGTCCCGCTCGGGGAACCACTCGTTCGCGATGGGCGCGTCACCGTAGACGAGATTGGTGACGACCTTCTCCAGAAGGTCCAGGTACAGGTGTGCGTTCGGCTCCATGATGTCCTCTCCAATGGCCATGATCAGTAGTTGCCCAGGCCGCCGCAGACGTTGAGGGCCTGCGCGGTCACCGCGCCGGCGGCGGGGCCGACGAGGTACTCCACCATCGCCGCGACCTCCTCGGCCGCCACGTAGCGGCCGATCGGCACGCGCGCGCTGACCCGTGCCAGCACCTCGTCCGCCGGCACGTCCCACAGCTGCGCGTACGTCTCCCGGACCCGTTCGGCCATGGGGGTCTCCACGAAGCCCGGGCAGACCGCGTTCACGGTGACGCCGGTCTTGGCCAGTTCCAGGCCCAGCGCCTTGGTGAACCCGACCACGCCGTGCTTGGACGCCGAGTACGGGGCGCCGTGCAGGACGCCCTGCTTTCCTCCGGTGGAGGCGATGTTGACGACCCTGCCCCAGCCCTGTTCCAGCATTCCGGAGTGGTTGAGCACTTCCTTGGTCATCAGGAACACGCTGTTCAGATTCGTGTTGATGACGTCGAACCACAGCTCGTCCGGAATGTCGCGGGTGATGCCGCCCCCCGAGCGGCCCGCATTGTTCACCAGAATTCCCGCGGGGCCGTACCGGTCGGTCGCACCCTTCACGAACGAGCGAATGTCATCGGGCGACGTCACATCACAGGTCTGCCCGTCGACTTCCAGCCCCTCGGAACGCAGCAGGGTGAGTGTTTCTTCCAGCGCATCGGGCTTGCGTGCGCATATGTAGACGCTATTTCCCGCCTGGCCGAGGCGCCTGGCGATTTCCAGTCCTATTCCGCTGGTGGCTCCGGTCACCAATGCGGTGCGTACGGGCTGGGCCATGGTTCCTCCCCGGTCGTCGGATCAATGGCTGCACCGTCACAGACACCCCTCGAAGACCCCTCGCAGGGCATATGGAGAGCGGTGGAGTACCCCTTGAGGACGCTCAGAGGCCGACGGCCCGGTACGCGGCCTCCACCAGGCGGTGCGCGCGGTCGTTCATCCGGCCGATCACGCGGGAGCCCGCGTTCTGCACGTAGGCGAACGCCAGGTCGTGGTCCGGGTCGGCGAAGACGAAGGTGCCGTTCGCCCCGTCGAAGCCGAACGCGCGGGGCGTCAGTCCGGCGGAGGCGGGGAAGACGGGGCTGTCGGGCAGCATGAAGCCCAGGCCCCAGGTGCTCGGCAGGAGGATGACGCGGCAGTTCCCGCGGGAGTGCGGGCGGGTCAGCTCGGCGAGGCGGCCGGGGGTGAGCAGCCGGACGCCGTCGACTTCGCCGACGAGGGCGGCGAAGAGGCGGGCCAGGGACTGGGCGCTGCCCAGGCCGCCGTACGAGGGGTCCTCGACCCCGGGGTCGAGCGCCTCGTCGAGCGACATGCTGCCGATCATCGACCGGTAGGTCAGCGAGTCCGGGTCGCCGAGGGCCACCAGCATGTCCAGCTCGGTGCCGGGGTCCTCGCCGTTCATGAGGGCTTCGGCTTTGGATTCGAGCATGGTGGCGAGGTGCGCGCCGGCGGCGTCGGCGGGGTCGGTGAGGCCGA
>NZ_JBEOXU010000026.1:0-59935 GCF_040296725.1 Streptomyces sp. NPDC002044 | reverse complement strand
ACGGGCGCTTCCTTTGTACTCACCCTCTCGGGCTTTCCTCCGGGCTTTCGTTCTGTTCTTGCGTTTCCGACTCTATCAGACTCTTTCGGGCCTGACTCCCAGTCAGTGGGTTTTGCCTTCCGGGCTGTTGGGCCCTTCCGACTCCTGAACTCTAGTGGATTTCCCCGGCGATTCATAATCGACGTTTGGAAATGAATTCGGACATGCCGAATACGTTCCCAGTGGGAGATCTTGCTGAGTTGAGGTGCCGCGACGAGGCGGCGGGATGTGTTGGCAGCAGAACCTTCCGGCTCTGGGGCAACTCGAAGAACCTTACGGACTTGTGTCGGGCGTGTCAAACCTTGTGGTCAGCTCGGCGACTGCAGGTCTTCCACGCGGTCCAGGAGGCGGGTGAGCATGTCTCCCAGCACCCCGCGCTCCGCGGTGGAGAGGTCCTGGAGGAGGTCTTCCTCGAAGACCGTGGCCGCCCGCATAGCGTCCAGCCACTTGCTCCGGCCCTCGTCCGTCAGCTCGACGATCACGCGTACGCGGTTGGACTCGTCCCGCTCGCGCGTGACCAGAGCTTCCGACGTCATGCGGTCGATCCGGTGCGTCATCGCCGCGGGCGTGAGGCCCAGCTGCTTCGCCAGCTCGCTCGGGCCCATTCGGTACGGGGCGCCGGAGATGACGAGGGCCTTCAGGACTTCCCACTCCGCGTTGCTGATGCCCAGCGCCGCCGTCTGGCGGCCGTACGCGACGTTCATCCGGCGGTTCAGGCGGCTCAGGGCCGAGACGACCTTCTCCACCTGAGGGTCCAGGTCCTGGAATTCGCGCTGGTAGACGGCGATCTGCTCATCGAGGCTCGGCTCGTGGACGGGCGTAGTGCCGTCGGGGGTGTCACCCATGGGCCGAAGTATCGCACGAGCTCGTTGGCGTCTAACTCCTTCGATGTGTAGAGTTAAGCATCGAAGTTTAGGTATGAAGTCTTCAGTCTTCAGCTCTCAAAGGCAGGTGAGAAGTGACCAAGGTGATGGGCGCTGCGATGCGGCGGATCCAGGCCGGGAACGCGCTGACCGCGTTCGGCATCGGTTTCACGGTTCCGTTCCTCTACATCTATGTGGCGCAGGTGCGAGATCTGGGCTCGATGGCCGCCACGAGCGCGTTCGTGGCGTTCGCGCTGGGGGCTCTTGTCGCGCTGCCCCTCACCGGGCGGGTCATCGACCGCCGCGGTCCGGTCCCCGTGGTCATCGGTGCGGCCCTCGTCGCCTCGGCGGGCGCGCTGGCGCTCGGGCTGTCCACCGGGGTCGTGCCGATCCTGCTGTCCGCCCTGGCGCTCGGCGCCGGGCAGGCCGTGATGCAGCCCGCGCTCGCCACGATGATCGTGTGGTGCTCGACGCCGTCCACCCGTACGCGGGCCTTCGCGCTGCAGTTCTTCATGCAGAACCTCGGCCTGGGCATCGGCGGGCTCATCGGCGGCCAGATCGTCGACGAGCACCGGCCGGGCAGCTTCACCCTGCTGTTCAGCATCGAGGCCGTGATGTTCCTGGTGCTGGCGGGGGTCATCCTCACCGTGCGCATGCCGCACGTGCCGAGCATCAAGGACGCCGTGCCGAGGGACCCGTCCCAGGCGGGCGGCGGAGCGTGGAAGCGCCTGCTCGGGCACAAGGCCATGGTCAAGCTGCTGGTACTGGGCTTCGTGATCTTCTTCGCCTGTTACGGGCAGTTCGAGTCGGGGCTCGCCGCCTTCGGCACCGAGGCCGCCGGGATCTCCCCGTCCACGCTCGGTTTCGCGCTCGCCGCCAACACCGGTGCGATCGTCGTCGCCCAGTTCGTCGTGCTCCGGCTGGTCGAGAAGCGCCGCCGGTCCCGGGTCATCGCGCTGGTCGGGCTGATCTGGACCGTGGCGTGGGTCATCGCCGGGTTCTCGGGGCTGGGTCACGGGAGCGCCGTGATGGCCGCCGCCGCTTTCATCACCACGTACGCGCTCTTCGGGATCGGTGAGGCGATGCTGTCGCCGACCCTGGCCCCGCTGGTGGCCGACCTGGCGCCGGAGGGTTCCGTGGGCCAGTACAACTCCGCCTTCGCGCTGGTCAAGCAGATGGCGCTGGCGCTCGGGCCGCTGGGGGTGCCGCTGGGGGCCGGGATTCCGATGCTCTACATCGGCGTCTTCGTGGCCGTCTCGCTGGGGATCGCGTGGCTGGCGCTGCGGCTCGGAAAGCAGCTGAGCCCGGTGCAGGACAACCCGTCCCTGGCGAGCAGGATCGTGGCGCAGGGGAACACCGCGTCCCCCGCGGCGCAGGCCGCCGAGCCGGCGCACGCGTAGTCGCGGGCCGTCGTACGGAGAGATGTGGTGGGAAGGCCCCGGTCCGGTGGACCGGGGCCTTTCGCGTCCTACGGCTGCTTGTCCGGCAGGGCGAACTCGCACCAGACGGCCTTGGCGCCCCCCCGGGGGGGGCGGCCGCCCCAGGACGAGGCGATCGTCGCGACGATGGAGATGCCGCGGCCGGTCTCGTCGGCCGGTTCGGCGCGGCGGCGGCGCGGCAGGTGGTCGTCGCCGTCGGTGACCTCGATGATCAGCCGGCGGTCGGTGCGGCGCAGCCGCAGGCGCATGGGTGGGGTGCCGTGCTGGAGGGAGTTCGCGACGAGCTCGCTCGCGGCGAGGACGCCGAGGTCGCACAGTTCGACCGGGAAGCGCCAGGAGGCGAGGACGCCCTGGGCGAAGGCCCGGGCGCGGGGAGCCGCCTCGATGCCGCCGAGGAGTTCGAGGGCGGCGTTGTGGAAGAGCTCGGCGTCGGCTCCGGTGCGGGCGGGCTGCTGGAGGACCAGGACGGCGACGTCGTCGTCGTGGTCGGCGTCGACGCCCAGCGCGCGCATCAGGCGGTCGCAGATGACGGCCGGGCTGCCCTGGGCGCCGGAGAGGGCGCGTTCCAGGGCGGCGACGCCCTCGTCGATGTCCTCGTCGCGGCGTTCGACGAGTCCGTCGGTGTAGAGGACGGCGGTGGAGCCGGGGCCCAGCGCGATGGTGCCGGAGGTGTGGAGCCAGCCGCCGGTGCCCAGCGGGGGGCCGGTGGGGTCGGCGGCGCGGCGGACGGTGCCGTCCTCGTCGCGGACCAGGATCGGGAGGTGGCCGGCGGAGGCGTACGCGAGCAGGCCCTCGCTGGGGTCGTGGACGGCGTACACGCAGGTGGCGATCTGGCTGGCGTCGATCTCGGCGGCGAGTCCGTCGAGGAGTTGGAGCACCTCGTGCGGGGGCAGGTCGAGGCGGGCGTAGGCGCGGACGGCGGTGCGGAGCTGGCCCATGACGGCGGCGGCGCGGACGCCGCGGCCCATGACGTCGCCGATGACGAGGGCGGTGCGGCCGGCGCCGAGGGTGATGACGTCGTACCAGTCGCCGCCGACGGCGGCCTCGGTGCCGCCGGGCTGGTAGGTGGCGGCGACGCGGAGGTCGTCGGGCTGTTCGAGCTCCTGGGGGAGGAGGGAGCGTTGGAGGGTGACGGCGGCCTCGCGCTGGCGGCGTTCGCTGGCGCGCAGGCGTTCGACGGCCTCGGCGTGGTCGGTGACGTCGGCGAGGTGGACCAGGACGCCGGCGTGGTGGGCGGGCCGGCCGCCGTCGGTGCCGGGGTCGGGGAACTCCACCGGGGTGCAGGTGACCGTGTACGAGTGGGTGCCGCCGGGGGCGGTGCGGTTCTTGGCGGTACGGGGTCTGCCGCCGCGCTGGACCTGGTCGAGGAGCGGGAGCAGGCCGAGATCGCCGAGTTCGGGGAGGGCCTCGTGCGCGGGGGCGCCGGTGGGGCGGGCGCCGAAGCCGGCGGTGTAGGCGTCGTTGACGTAGGCGACGCGGTGCTCGGGGCCGTGGACGAGGGCGACCAGGGCCGGGAGGCGGCCGAGGACCTCGCGTACGGACAGCTCGTCGGGGGAGGGCACCGTGGCGGGAGCGCCCGTACGGGACGCGGTGGCGGGCGGGGCGGTGCCCGGGCCGGAGACCGTGGGCTCGGCGGGGCAGCCGTCGGCGGCGGGCGCGGGACGCTCGCCGCCGGGGTCGGCTCGGCCGCCGCGGGCTGCCGGGACGGCGCCTTCACCCCGCTTGGCCTGGGCGGCGGCGTGTTCGGTCCGGGCGGCGGCCCGGCGCTGTGTTCCGGGGAACCGGGCGCTCCAGCGCGTGAAGTTCACTGCGTTCAAGCCTCGTGGTGTCGCAAGTGGTCGCTGTGTCGCTCGTGGTCGGTCGCTGACTGGACGATGTCACTCTGTGCAGGTGTGAGCCCACCTATGGTCACACGTCCAGTGTGGCCGACCGCACTGACAACGTCAGCCCTGGCTGTCCTGCGGGGGGTTGGGGGCGGGGTCGGGGGGCGGGGCCTTGGGGCCGCCGCCGGCGGCGAGTTCGAACTCTGCCCTGGGGTGTTCGAGGGAGCCGAGGGAGACGATCTCACGCTTGAAGAGGCCGGAGAGGGTCCATTCGGCGAGGACCCGCATCTTGCGGTTGAAGGTGGGGACGCGGCTGAGGTGGTAGGCGCGGTGCATGAACCAGGCGGGGTAGCCCTTGATCTTGCGGCCGTAGATGTGCGCGACGCCCTTGTGCAGGCCGAGGGAGGCGACCGAGCCGGCGTACTTGTGGGCGTACTCGGTGAGGACCTCGCCGTGCAGGGCCGCGACGAGATTGTCGGCGAGGGCCTTGGCCTGGCGGACGGCGTGCTGCGCGTTGGGGGCGCACTCGCGGCCCTTCTCCTCGGCGGTGATGTCGGGGACGGCGGCGGCGTCGCCGGCGGCCCAGGCGTGCTCGACCCCCTCGACGGTGAGGAAGGCGGTGCAGGCGAGGCGGCCGCGCTCGTTGCGGGGCAGGTCGGACGCGGCGAGGACCGGGTGCGGTTTGACGCCGGCGGTCCACACGACGGTGCGGGTGGGGAAGCGGGCGCCGTCGCTGAGGACGGCGACGCGGTTCTCGCAGGATTCGAGCCGGGTCTCCAGGCGCAGGTCGATGTTGCGGCGGCGGAGTTCGCGGATCGTGTAGACGCCCATCTCGGGGCCCACCTCGGGGAGGATCCGGTCGCTGGCCTCGACCAGGACCCACTTCATGTCCTCGGGCTTGATGTTGTGGTAGTACCGCGCCGCGTAGCGGGCCATGTCCTCGAGTTCGCCGAGGGCTTCGACGCCCGCGTAGCCGCCGCCGACGAAGACGAAGGTGAGGGCGGCGTCGCGGAGGGCGGGGTCGCGCGTCGAGGAGGCGATGTCCATCTGTTCGATGACGTGGTTGCGCAGGCCGATGGCCTCTTCGACGGTCTTGAACCCGATGCCGTACTCGGCCAGTCCGGGGACGGGGAGGGTCCGGGAGACGGAGCCGGGGGCGAGGACCAGCTCGTCGTACTCGATCTCGACGGCGCCGGTCTTCTCCTCTTCGGTGGCGAGGGTCGTGACGGTCGCGGTGCGTTTGGCGTGGTCGATGCGCTTGGCCTCGCCGATGACGATGCGGCACTTGTCGAGGACGCGGCGCAGGGGGACCACGACGTGGCGGGGGGAGATCGAGCCCGCGGCGGCTTCCGGGAGGAAGGGCTGATAGGTCATGTACGGCTCGGGGGTGACCACCGTGATCTCGGCTTCGCCCGCTCTCAGCCTTCGCTGGAGCCGGAGCGCCGTGTACATGCCGACGTAGCCGCCGCCGACGATCAGGATGCGCGTACGGGGCGGAGTACCGGGGGCCGTGCCCCGTGAGTTAGCAGCCTTCACCACCCCATGACGCATCGTGGCTGGGAGTTTGTCCACAGCCCCGACACATTGTGTGACCGGAGTGAGTACCGGGACGGAGTGGTCCCGGGTGTCGGGTGGGGGTACAGGAGTGCAGGTCAGAAGGTGCGGAATGACTGATTCCGGAGGTACGGAAGGGAAAAGTGGGGGTGAATGCTCCGATCGGGCGGTGGTCCGTCCGGGGCTGCCTCTTCTGAATTGACTCTGGCTCAACTATGTTCGTATCTCGTCGAGGAGTAGGACCGGGCCCAGCTGACCGTGGCCCCCTCGACGCGAAGGCGGGGAGTGTCTCCGGGGGGAGACAAATGATTACCGGGGGATACACATGAACATTTCCGATTTCCATGGTTCTGCGACCGCACTCTCGGTCGAGACCGGCGGTCGTGCTGTCGCGAACGGCGCCACCACGCACGGCGTAGGCCGCTCCACGCCGCTGCGCGTCGACGCGCAGCGCAATCTGGAGCACGTCCTGCGCGCGGCGCGCGAGGTGTTCGGCGAGCTGGGCTACGGCGCTCCGATGGAGGACGTGGCGCGGCGCGCGCGGGTCGGTGTCGGCACCGTGTACCGGCGCTTCCCGAGCAAGGACGTCCTGGTGCGGCGGATAGCCGAGGAGGAGACCGCCCGGCTGACCGAGCAGGCCAGGACCGCGCTGGGCCAGGAGGAGGAGCCGTGGCAGGCGCTGTCGCGCTTCCTGCGCACCTCCGTCGCCTCGGGCGCCGGGCGGCTGCTGCCGCCGCAGGTGCTGCGGGTCGGCTCGGCGAGCGAGGACGGCGTCGAGGAGGCGGAGGCGGCGCGGGTTCCGCACCAGCGCCAGGCCCAGGTGGCCCCGGCCGGGCCGGACCTGCGGGTCGTGGGCGCGCGCCCGGCCGCCGAGGACGAGCCCTCGCAGGACGCGGGCGCGGGTGCGCTGCTGGAGGTCGTCGGCCGGCTGGTGGACCGGGCCAGGGGGGCCGGTGAGCTGCGCGGTGACGTCACGGTGGCCGACGTGCTGCTGGTGATAGCGACGGCGGCGCCCGCGCTGCCCGACCCGGCGCAGCAGGCGGCGGCTTCCACCCGTCTGCTCGACATCCTGCTCGAGGGACTGCGGTCCCGGACGGTGTGAGCAACGGCTGAACGGCCGGGCGGGCGGGCTTGCCGTCCGGGCGGGCGGTTTCGGTCCGGCGGGTGGGTGGTCCGGGCGGGCGGTGTCTCGGTCCGTCGGTGGTCGCGGGCGCGGGCGGCGGTCCGCTCGAACAGCCCGTGAACGGCACGGCGGTTGGCCGAAGTGTGCCCGGACGAGTGGATGGTGCGGAGAGCGGCTCGGCGCGTGTCCGCCGTGTGCCACGCTGGATCGGTGTACCGGTTGAGTGTGTCGTGCGGGGGCTTCCTCGATGGGCGTTGACGGGCGGGAAGAGCCACTCGGTGGCGCCGGCGGAGCCGGTGGCGAGGTCGAGGCGGGCAGCCTGCCCGCCCGGCAGGTGCCGGCCCAGCGGGAACCGGGCGGGAGGCACGCCGCCGCTGCCGGCTCCGGGGGCGCCGGTGCGGCCGGAACGCCCGGGGGCGACCTGCCCGCGTCCGATGCCGACCTGATCGCCCGGATGCGGGGCGGCGACGACGGTGCCTACGAGGAGCTCTTCCGACGTCACGCCGACTCCGTACGGCGCTACGCGCGGACCTGTTGCCGGGACGGGCACACCGCCGACGACCTCACGGCCGAGGTGTTCGCGCGGACCCTGCAGGCGGTACGGGGCGGGGCCGGTCCGGACCAGTCGGTGCGGGCGTACCTGCTGACCACCGTCCGCAGGGTCGCGGCGGCCTGGGCGAAGACAGCCCGGCGGGAGCAGCTCGTCGAGGACTTCGCCGTCTTCGCGGAGCAGGCGGCCACGGGGGCGGAGGGCGGCGGCCTCGGCGGGCTGTCCGGGGACGACACGCTCGAACTGGGCGCGGACGTACGGGCGATGCGTGAGGCGGAGCAGTCGCTGGCCATGCAGGCGTTCCGGAGCCTGCCCGAACGGTGGCAGGCCGTGCTGTGGCACACCACCGTGGAGGAGGCGTCGCCGAGCGCGGTCGCGCCGCTGTTCGGGCTGAGTGCCAACGCGACCGCGGTGCTGGCCAGTCGGGCCCGTGAGGGGCTCAAGCAGGCGTATCTCCAGGCCCATGTGAGTGCGGCGCTGAGCGAGGGCGGCGACTGCGCGCGGTACGCGGACCGGCTGGGCGCCTACGCGCGCGGCGGGTTGCGGATGCGGGCGGAGCGGGGGCTCCGCAAGCACTTGGAGGAGTGCGTGAAGTGCCGGCTGGCGGCCGGGGAGCTCAAGGACGTCAACGCGGGCATTCCGGCGCTGCTTCCGGTCGCGGTCATCGGGTGGTTCGCCGCCGGGTACGCGGCCAAGGCGGCCGGAGTCGTCACCGGGGGAGCCGTCGCCGCCGGCGGGGCCGGGGCCGCGGCGGCCGCCGTCGGTGGGTCGGCCGCTGCCGGTGGATCGGCTGCCGTCGGTGGATCGGCTGGGGCTGCCGGGGCCGGTGGTGCCGCCGGGGCGGCTGGAGGGGGCGGGGCGGGAGCCGGGGCCGGGGGGGCCGTGGTGTCCGAGGGGCTCGGGATGCCGGCCAAGGCCGCCATCGCCGCCGGGATCGCGGTCGCCGCGGCCGCCGGGGTGGTCTTCGCGCTGACCGGCGACGATGCCGAGCCGCAGGCCCGGGCGCAGCCCGCGCCCAGCGTCGCGGCGCCGGTCGTACCGGACTCCCCCGCGCCCGCACCGCCGGAGCCGGAGCCGCCCGTGGCGCAGCCGCCGGCCGCGCGGGTCTCCGTACCGGCGGCGCGCAAGACGTCGCCCGCGCCGTCGAAGCCGCCCGCGCCCGCGTCCCCGGCGCCCTCGCCCGCGGCGTCGCGGCCCGCGCCGGCTCCGTCACCGTCACCGTCTCCGTCGCCGAGCCGGGTGCGGCCCTCTCCGTCCCCGGCCAGGCCGACACCGCCCGCGCCGAAGCCCGCGCAGGGCTTCCAGCTGGCCTCGCTGGGGCACTCCGCGTACGGAAACCACACCGGTCCGGAGGTGCAGACCTGGCGCAGCAGCTGGGTGTGGCAGCGCTGGGGGCTGGAGGTCGGCGACCGGCGGTTCCGGCACGGCATCACCGTGAACTCCCACTCCTCGGTGGAGATCACCCTGAACCGGCAGTGCGGCGCGTTCTCGGCGCGGGCCGGGGTGGACGGTCTGTCGGTGTTCACCGACGCCACGGTGCGGTTCTCCGTGTACGCGGACGGGCAGCGGCTGTGGCAGTCCGGCGCCTTGGGGTACCGGGACCCGGCCGTGGCGGTGCAGGTCCCGCTGACCGGCCGTACGTCGCTGCGGCTGGTGGTGGAGCGGGCCGGCGGGGGCAGCCTGCCGGCGCTGGCGAGCTGGGCCGACGCCGTGATCAGCTGCCGCTGAGCCCTGCGGGGAGGGTGGCGCGGGGGTGAAGGTGGCAGCGGCCGCCGTCGGCTCGGGAGCCGTCGGGGCGGCTGGGGACGACGGCCCGCAGGCCAGGCCGTGCGGTGGTCCCGGCGGGGCCCGCTGGGACGCGTTCGGCGAGGCCGGTCCCGATCAGGGCCACCCACCCCGCTGCCCGCGCGCGGCGCGCGGGCAGCGGGGTGGGGCAGAGCCCCCGGTAGGTGCGCGCAGCCGGGCCACCCCGGGCTCACGCGCCCCGGGCTCACGCGCCCCGGGCGGCCCCGGCTCGCGTCGCCTCGGCGGTCAGGGCCGGGACCGCCCCCGGCACCCCGGCCCGCGCCGGGCTCACCCGGGTTCCGCACCCCGGTCGGCGGTCAGGGCCGGGGCCGGGGACGCGTTCGGCACCGCCCGGGGCGTTCCGCTCGGGGGCTCGGGGGCGGGCCGGGTTTCGTCCGTCCGTGCGGGGAGGGGGCGTTACGGCTGGGAGGTGTTGTCGCCCGCGGCCTCCAGGAGGGTGCGCAGGGCGGCGGCCACCGTGGTGCGGGTGGCCGGGTCCAGGGGGGCGAGGAGGTCCCCGTAGTGGCGCAGCTGGTCCGTCATCAGGGCTTCCGTGAGTTCCAGGCCGCGCCCGGTCAGGCGGATGTGGACGGTGCGCCGGTCGGGGCCGTCCCGGACCCGTTGGGCCAGGCCCTTGGCCTCCATGCGGTCGATCCGGTTGGTGATCGCGCCCGAGGTCACCATCGCGGCCGGGACGAGCGCGCCGGCCGTCATCGCGTACGGGGGCCCGGACCGGCGGAGCGTGAGGAGGATGTCCACCTCGCCCGCCTCCAGGTCGCGTTCGGCCGCGAAACCCTTGAGCCGCCTCTCCGCGATCCGGTTGATCCGCTGGATGCGGGCCAGGACCTCGACCGGCCACAGGTCGTCCTTCAGGTCGGGCCGCTCCGTCGCCCACTGTCCGACGATCGCGTCCACCGCGTCGCTCATCCCGCCCGCCCTTCCGTGCCCGTGCCCCTGCCCGTGCCCCCTGTGATCCTCCGGTGTGCGACCCCTCAGGACAGCGCCGGACGGTGTACGGGCACCCCTTCCGGTACCGCGCGCCGCCGGGCCGCCGTGGTGCCCGTCCAGCAGGTGCCCCGCCGGGCCAGGAGGCGGCCGAGCCACAGTTCCATGGAGACGAGCTCCGCCAGCCCGTCCAGCGGGACCGGCCGGCCGTCCGCCGCGTCGAGCAGGGCCTGCTGGACGACCCGGGCGTCGATGAGCCCGGCGTCGGCGAGCAGCGGCGCGGCGAACAGGGCCAGGAGTTCTTCGAGGGCGGCCCGCAGTCCCAGCCGGGTCGCCGTCTCGTTCGGGGTGTGCGCGGTGACGCCCCAGCCGGGCGGGAGTTCGCGGACGCCGGTCGAGGACAGGACGGTGCGCAGGATCGCGGCCCGGGCCCCGGGCTGGACCCGGAGGGATTCCGGGAGGGCGCGAGAGGCCCGGACGACCTGGTTGTCGAGGAACGGGGCGTGCAGGCGCTGGCTGCGGACCTCCACGGCCTGCTCGAACACCCGGTGGTCGGCGGCGTGCCGGGCGAGCACCGAGCGGGCGCGGGCCTCGCCGGGGCGCAGGGACAGGGGCGGCCGGCCGGCCGCGGCGATGAGACGGATCGATACTTCCGCGAGCGCCTCTCCCGTCAGCCAGCCCGCCGCCGGACCGGGCCGGGACCAGGTCAGGGCGGCCAGCGAGGCGTCCACCGGGCCGGAGGGGCGTACGGCGACCCCGCCCTCGCGGAGCCGGGCGGCCGCGGCCTCCATGCCCGCGCGGTAGGTCGTACGGGCCAGGCGGCGGGCGGCGGAGTACACGGTCAGCGGGACCAGCAGCGACTCGCCCGACGCGGACGCCGAGCGGGCCAGGGCGGCCACCGGACGCAGCAGGTACCGGCGCCGGCGGTCCATCAGGAGGTCGGCGAGGCGGGCCGGGTGCGCGTCGAGGACCTGGCGGGCGCCGTGGCCGGTGAAGTGGTCGGCGGAGCCGGCGGCCAGCCGGCGCCGCTCGCGGGCGGCGAACACCAGCGAGGGGCCGGGTTCGTCGGTCAGCGGCCCATCGAGGTCGGCGTACGGGAGGGCCTCCTCGGCGGCGGCCACGACGACGTGGTGCAGGCGCGGGTCCGCCGCGATGGCGTGGGCCCGCTCCATCTCGGGCTCGCGGCCCTGCGGGGTGGCCAGGTCGTTGAAGGTGACCGCGAGCAAGCGGGCCCCGGCGGGGCTCAGCAGGGTGCCCGGCGCTCCGGGCAGGCCGGCGGCGAGCAGGGCGAGGGTGGCGGAGGCGCTGCCGCCGGAGAGGTCGGCGCCGACGCCGGGGGCCGGGGCGCCGCGGGCCGCGCGCCGGTCGGCGGGGCCCATTCCGGGTACGGGGCCGGGATCGTACGGCGGCATCGCGTCGGGGGCATGGCGCGGCGCCGTGAGCCGGGCGCGCACGGCGTCCACCAGAGCTTCGCGTACGCCCTCCACGGCGCGCTCGGGGTCGGCCTCGGGCGCGGCCACCGCGAGGGAGGCCACCGGTTCGTAGCCGGTGATCTCGCGGGAGCCCTCGCGGAGGATGAGCGCGTGCCCGGGCGGGATGCGCCGGACTCCGGCGTACGGTGTGCCGTCGCCCAGTGCCTCGGGGCTCTCGGGGCAGGCCAGCAGGGCGGCGAGGTGGCCGATGTCGAGCTGCGCCTCGATGAGGTCGGCGAGGGGGAGGGCGGCGGTGGCGTACGCCGTTCCGCTCGCCCAGGGCGTGTAGAACACGGGCCGGGCGCCCGCGAGGTCACCGACGACGGTGATCCGGCGGCCGGCCTGGACGACGGCGGTGTAGCTGCCGGACCACTGGGTGAGGTGGCGCAGGGCCCCGCCGCGGGCGGCGTACAGGGCGCGGCGCAGCTCGGCGTCGGTGGCGCCGCAGACGCCGAGGACGGCGAGGCGGGTGAAGGGGTCGGCGGGGTCGGCGGTGAGCATGCGGATCTCGTCGGGGCGCCAGTCGCCGACGGCCCACAGGGGGTCGGGGTCGCCCCACAGGAGCTGGGCGCCGACGGGGTGGACGGTGCGCTCGGCGTCCGCGCCGGGGTCACCGGGGTGAGCGGCGTCCGCGATGCCGCCGCGGAGGGGGGCGCCGGCGTCGGCGTAGCCGCTGTCGGGGTGGCCGTATCCGTTGGCACCGTATCCGTTGGCACCGTATCCGTTGGATCCGTACCCGTCGGATCCGTATCCGTTGGAGCCGTACCCCTGGGGGCCGTGCCCGTTGGAGTCGTATCCGCCCTGGCCGGAGCCGTGCCGGGGCCCGTGGCCGGGGGCCCGTGCGGCGCCGTGCCCGGAGACGCGGCCGGCCGTGCCGAAGCTCGCGGCGATACTGCTCCAACCCACCAACCAGCGCACCGCCGCCTCCCCAGCCCGTGGGCACATGACCGGGGCACAGGCAGCACGGACGGCGCTGAGGGCGCGGCCGACGGGACCCCGGGTGGCTCGGGTCCATGCTGCCACGGGACAGGCGTGCGAGAGGGGTTAAAGGGGGCGCACATGCAAACGAACACGCCCCGACCATGCGGTATTTGGCGTTCCGTTCCCACCGTCCCATAGGTCGCTTTCGGCCATTCTTCGACCGTACCGAGAGCCGAGGTGTGACCCCGGCAGCCGCTGTGCGGGCGCGGTGCGGGAGGCGGAAACCGCCCCCCGGACCGTTCCGCCACCCGCGGGGATTGAGGTGACGGCATCCCCCGGCCCGCCCGATCCGCGCAGTGGGCCGACCCACGCACCGCACATCGAATCGCCGCTTCCCGGGACGGGACAGAGCGCACGGGCGGGCGCACGGCCACACGGCCGGAGCACGCCGCGGCGCGTGCGCCCCGGGTCCGGCCCGGGGCCCGACTGTGCAAACGGACAACAATCCCGCCATACGGACGGAGGGGCCTTAACGCTTGGGAGGCGGGGAACTACGCTGGGTTTACGAAATGCCGGGCGCCTATGCCCCGGCGGCGTCTGCGTTCCGCGTGTGACGAGGGGTGGCGCATGTCCAGGGAGCTCCGCGAGCCCAATGAGAAGCTCGGCGCCGTCCTCGCCCTCGCGGGCATCAGCAACGCGGGACTGGCCCGGCGGGTCAACGATCTCGGCGCACAGCGCGGTCTGACGCTTCGGTACGACAAGACGTCGGTGGCCCGCTGGGTGTCGAAGGGGATGGTGCCGCAGGGCGCCGCCCCGCATCTGATCGCGGCCGCGATCGGCGCGAAACTGGGGCGGCCGGTGCCGCTGCACGAGATCGGACTGGCGGACGCGGACCCCGCGCCCGAGGTCGGCCTCGCCTTTCCCCGGGACATGGGCGCGGCGGTGCGCTCGGCCACCGACCTCTACCGGCTCGACCTCGCCGGCCGGCGCGGCGGTGGCGGGATCTGGCAGTCGCTCGCGGGGTCGTTCTCCGTCGCGGCGTACGCGACGCCCGCCTCGCGGTGGCTGATATCCCCCGCGGACGGCTCGGTGGCACGGGAGCCCGCGGGCCCGGCCCCCGCCCCGGCGGGCCCGGCCCCGGCGGCCGTCGCGGTGCCCGTACAGCCGTCGGGCGAGCAGGGGCCCGCGGGCCCCGCCGGCCCCGAACCGCAACCGTCCGCGCATCAGCCGCTCCAGCCTCAGCCTCAGCCGCAGTCACAGCCGCAGTCGTCCGACCCGGCCCCGCAGCGCGTGGGCCACAGCGACGTGGCGAAGCTGCGCGAGGCCGCCGAGGACGCGCGCCGCTGGGACTCCAAGTACGGCGGCGGGGACTGGCGTTCGTCCATGGTCCCGGAGTGCCTGCGGGTCGACGCGGCGCCGCTGCTGCTCGGCTCGTACACCGACGAGGTGGGGCGCGCGCTGTTCGGCGCGACCGCCGAACTGACCCGGCTGGCCGGGTGGATGGCCTTCGACACCGGCCAGCAGGAGGCCGCCCAGCGCTACTACATCCAGGCGCTGCGGCTCGCCCGTGCGGCCGGGGACGTCCCCCTCGGCGGGTACGTCCTGGCCTCGATGTCCCTCCAGGCGACCTACCGGGACTTCCCGGACGAGGGCGTGGACCTCGCGCAGGCCGCGGTCGAGCGCAACCGCGGCCTCGCCACCGCCCGCACCATGAGCTTCTTCCGCCTCGTCGAGGCCCGCGCGCACGCCAAGGCGGGCGACTCGGCCGCCGCCGGGGCGGCGCTGCGGGCGGCCGAGGGCTGGCTGGAGCGCGCCCGCGCCGGCGACCCGGATCCGACCTGGCTTGGTTTCTACTCCTATGACCGGTTCGCGGCCGATGCGGCGGAATGCTACCGGGATCTCAAACTCCCCGGCCAGGTCAGGCGCTTCACCGAGCAGGCGCTGTCCCGGCCCACCGAGGAGTACGTGCGCTCGCACGGGCTGCGGCTGGTCGTGAGCGCGGTTGCCGAGCTGGAATCGGGGAATCTGGACGCGGCGTGCGCGGCGGGCACCCGGGCGGTCGAGGTGGCGGGCCGGATCTCGTCCGCGCGGACCACCGAATACGTACGGGACCTGCTCCACCGGCTGGAACCGTACGGGGACGAGCCGCGCGTCGCGGAGCTGCGCGAACGGGCCCGCCCGCTGCTGGTGGCCCCCGCGTAGTCGTGTTGTCGGTGGCGGGGTGCAGTATGCAGGGGTGGGAGGTGTCAGCGTGGGCGGCGGTGTGGACTGCGATGTGCTGGTGATCGGCGGCGGGATCGTCGGCCTGTCGACGGCGCACGCCCTGGCGCGCCTGGCTCCGGGGACCCGTGTGGTCGTCCTGGAGAAGGAGGCCGGGCCCGCCCGGCACCAGACGGGCCGCAACAGCGGTGTGATCCACAGCGGGATCTACTACCGCCCGGGGTCGCTGAAGGCGCGCTTCGCCGTGCGCGGCGCCGCGGAGATGGTCAAGTTCTGCGCGGAGCACGGCATCCCGCACGAGGTGACGGGCAAACTGATCGTCGCCACCGAGCGCGAGGAGCTGCCGCGGCTGCACGCCCTCGTCCAGCGCGGCAGGGAGAACGGCATCCCGGTCCGCGAGCTGGGCCCGGCGCAGATCTCGGACTACGAGCCCGAGGTGCGGGGCCTGGCCGCGATCCACGTCGGCAGCACCGGGATCGTGGACTACGGGCGGGTCGCGGCGCAGCTGGCGGAGTCCTCGGGCGCGGAGATCGTCTACGGCGGCGCGGTGGACCTGATCTCCCGCCGCGCCTCGGCGGTGGCGGTGCGCACCACGTCCGGGCTGGTGGTCCGGGCCCGGGTCCTGGTGAACTGCGCGGGCCTGCAGTGCGACCGCATCGCCCGGCTGGCCGGGGACGACCCGGGCATGCGGATCATCCCCTTCCGGGGCGAGTACTACGACCTCGACCGGCCGGACCTGGTCCGCGGCCTGGTCTATCCGGTGCCGGACCCGGCGTTCCCGTTCCTCGGAGTCCACCTCACCCGGGGCATCGGCGGCGGTGTCCACGTCGGCCCGAACGCCGTGCCGGCCCTGGCCCGCGAGGGCTACGACTGGGGCACGGTCCGGCCGCTGGACGTGGCCTCGGAGCTGGCCTGGCCGGGCTCCTGGCGGATGGCCGCGCGGCACTGGCGGTACGGCGCGGGCGAGGTCCACCGCTCGCTGTCGAAGCGGGCCTTCGCCCAGGCCGTGCGCCGGCTGCTGCCGGCCGTCACCCCCGAGGACCTCCGCCCCGCCGGCGCCGGGGTCCGCGCGCAGGCGGTGCTGCGCGACGGCACCCTGGTGGACGACTTCCTGATCCGGGAGGCGCCGCGCACGGTGCACGTCCTGAACGCACCGTCGCCGGCCGCGACGGCTTCGCTCCCGATCGGCCGCGAGATCGCCGCCCGAGCTCTTCGAACCCTCGGCTCGGCCTGACCGGGCCCCCGGGGGCCGTGCCCCCGGACTCCGGAACGCCGGGCCCGCGCGGCTGACCGGCACCCGGCGCTCCGCCACGGACCCCGCGCCTCAAACGCCGGCGAGGCTGTGTCGTGTCCCCCGAACTCCGGCGGGGTCCGGTTGTGGCCCCGCCGGGCGGGGTGGGCCTCGCAGGAGCCGGCGGGGTGGACGGGCTCGCCGGCCGAGCGGCCAGGTGCGGGGTCCCGTCGTAGAATCAGCGCATTGTGCCTGAGTCCCTGAACCCCCAGTCGCCCCGCCTCCCGGACACCGCGCCGGAGGCGGGTTCGTACGTGCCGCCCAAGTGGCGCACCGAGCCCCGCTTCCCCGACGGCCCCTCGCCGGACCCGGCCGGCTCGCACCACGAGCGGCGCATCCGGAGCTTCCAGCCCCGCCGCAGCCGGGTCACCACCGGCCAGGGCGAAGCCCTCAAGCGCCTGTGGGGCACCTGGGGCTTCGACATCGACGGCCACGACGTCCTCGACCTGAAGGCCCTCTTCGACGGCCTCCCCGTCGTCCTGGAGATCGGCTTCGGCATGGGCGAGGCCACCGCCCAGATGGCCGCCGCCGACCCCCACACCGGCATCCTCGCCGCCGACGTCCACACGCCCGGCCAGGGCAACCTGCTGGCCCTCGCCGAGCGCGGCGGGATGACCAACGTCCGCGTGGCCAACGGCGACGCCATCATCCTGCTCCGCGAGATGCTGCCGCCCGACTCCCTGGCGGGCCTGCGCGTCTACTTCCCCGACCCGTGGCCCAAGGCCCGCCACCACAAGCGCCGCCTGATCCAGCCCGAGTTCCTCACCCTGGCCGCGACGCGGCTGGCCCCCGGAGCCGTGCTGCACTGCGCGACCGACTGGGAGCCGTACGCCGAGCAGATGCTCGAAGTCCTCACCGCGCACCCCGACTTCGAGAACACCCAGGAGGACGGCGGCTACGCGCCCCGCCCCGGGTTCCGCCCGCTGACCCGCTTCGAGGGCCAGGGCCTGGACAAGGGCCACCTCGTACACGACTTGCTCTTCCGTCGCACGCAGAACTGACAACGTCACCGCCCGTGTCGGACCGGCTCGGTAGGGTCATGACGTGTTCCGAGCGCTCCCCCGTGTGCTCGCACGTCCGTCGGGCGCGGTCCGCACGAGCGTGCTCGTCGTCCTGCTCGCCGTCACCGGCGTCTCGATCCTCGAACTCGTGCGGGAGCAGACCGGTACGCGCGGGTTCCTCGTCGGCCTCGGCTTGGCCCTGGTGCCGGTGGCGCCGCTCCTGGCGGCCTTCCGGTGGCTGGGGCGGGCCGCGCCCGCGCCCCGGCACCAACTGCTGTTCTGCTTCGGCTGGGGCGCCTGTACCGCCGCGCTGATCGCCATACTGGCCAACAGCTTCGCCACCCAGTGGATAGCCGCGGCCACCGCGGACCCCTCCGACGCCGACCAGCTCGGCTCCGTGGCCATCGCCCCGGTGGTGGAGGAGAGCGCCAAGGCGGCCGCCCTGCTGCTGGTGTTCGTGTTCCGCAGACGGCACTTCACCGGCCCCGCCGACGGTTTCGTCGTGGCCGGGTTCACCGCCACCGGCTTCGCCTTCACCGAGAACATCCTCTACCTCGGCACCGCCTTCGACGAGGACCTCGCCCACGGCACCCCCGTGCTCGACTCGGTCACCGCGGCGACCTTCTTCGTCCGCGTGGTGCTGTCGCCGTTCGCGCACCCGCTGTTCACCGTGCTGACCGGCCTCGGCTTCGGCGCCGCGGCCCTCGCCTCCCGCCGCGCGTCCCGGGTGGGTCTGCCGCTCCTCGGGCTGGCGGCCGCCATGGGCCTGCACGCGCTGTGGAACGGCTCGTCGCGGTTCGGCGCGTACGGGTTCTACGTGATCTACGGCTGCGTGATGGCTCCGGTGTTCGGGCTGCTGGTGTGGCTGGCCGTACGGATACGGCGGCGCCGGCTGCGGGCCGTCGCCGGGGAACTCGCCGTGTACGCGGCCGCGGGCTGGCTCGCTCCCGCCGAGGTTCCGGCCCTGGCCTCCATGCCCGCCCGGGCACTGGCCCGCTCCCTGGCCCGGCGCAGCGGGGGCCGGGCCGCCGGACGGGCGGTCGCCCGGTACGAGGCGGACGCGGCCGCCCTGGCACTGCTGCGCAACCGGGCCCGCCGCGGTGGCCCGCCGGGGCACGCGGACTTCGCCGGACGGGAGCGGGAACTGCTGCACCGGCTCTGGCAGCGCCGGGCGACGGCGGGACCCGCGCTGGTCCGGGCGGCGGCCATGGAGGAACTGCTGCCGCCCTCGTACGACGCGCCGTACCGCCCCGGACCGATGGCCGCCGCGGGTACGCCGGCACGGGCGGGCGGCACGGGCGTACCGGGCACGACGGGCGTACCGGGTCCGAGGCCGCCCTTCGCGGAGGGACGGACCAGGCCCGTCCCGGGGCCGTAGGGCGCAGACGCCCTAGACCTTCAGGCCCTTGGAGTTCAGCCACGCCATCGGGTCCACCGTCGATCCGCCCGTGCGCACTTCCAGGTGGAGGTGGGGGCCGGTCACGTTGCCGGTGGCGCCGACACGGCCGATGGTCTCGCCGGGGGCGACGGAGCCCGAGGTCACCGACATCGAGGACAGGTGGCAGTACCAGACCTCCGTACCGTCCTCCAGCTCCAGCACGATCCGGTAGCCGTACGCGCCCGACCAGCCGGCCGAGACGATCTTCCCCGCGGCCACGGCCTTGGCCGGAGTGCCGGTCGGGGCGGCGAAGTCGAGACCGGTGTGGTGCCCGGAGGACCACATCGAGCCGGAGGCCCCGTAGCGGGAGGTGAGGGTGTACGCGGACGTGGGCAGGGAGTAGGCGCCGGACGGTGTGGCGGCGCGGTCCCGCTCGGCCCGCTCCGCCTGCTGGGCCTGCTCCGCCTTGGCCTCCGCGGCCTCGCGGGCCTGCGCCGCCTCCCGGACGGTCTTCGCCTCCGCCTCGGCGGCCGCCTTCTCCGCGGCCTTGCGGGCGTCCTCGCGCTTGGCCTTGGCCTCCTCGGCGGCGGCCTCCTGGGCGATCCGCTCGGCCTCCGCCCGGACCTGCGCCTCGGCGGCGTCCTGCTGGGACTCGGCCTGCTGGAGGATGCGGTTGCGCAGCACCTCTCCGGCGTCGGTGCCCCGGTCCGCCTGGCGCGGGATGATCCCGCTCCCGGCGGCCGCGGCGGCCGCCCCGCCGGAACCGCCGTCCTCCTGGCGCGCGTTGCCGCCGGAGGATCCCGTGTCCATCACGTCCGACAGCGAGGGCAGGGAGGGCAGGGATATCGCGACCTGGGGCCGGTCCTGCGCCGTGGCGATGCCGCCCGCGCCGACCGCCGCTATGACGCCGACGCCCAGCACGGTGGAGCTGCGGGCGAGTCCGCCGCGCTGCCGGGCCACCCGGTGCTTGCCGCGGACCGGACGGACCGAGTCCTCGGTGGGATTCCACTCGCCCCAGGCACCCGCAGTGGGCTGCTCCTGGATCTCGGTGCCTTCGGGAGCGGGCAGGTTGGAGGCCACCGGGGCACACTCCTCATGGCGAACACACGCACGGCGCCGTCTCTTGCGACGGCCGCGACGACCGCGCTGCGTTATCGAACGGTAATAGACGCAGGGGAGTGATTCCAAGCTGTTGCGATTGATCGTTCGCACCAATCGGCCACTCACCGAGTGGCTTTGGCCATCACTTTCCGCCTCATAGCCTGATCAATACCCGCAAAACCCAACCGATTCCGGCACCCCTCCAGCCACAGACGCGACATGATGGTTCGTCACATCACTTGCGGAGAGCGTCTCTTCGCGCACAGACGGTCACATTCCGTCGTCCCGCGGCACCACCGGTACGGTCCGCCGCCGCTCCGGCTGCCCCTGCGCCGGCCGTCCCACCGCGAGCAGGGCCATGTCGTCCGTCGCCCCGCCGCCCGTATGCCGGCGCACATCGCTGCCGAGCGCGCTGAGCAACGCGTCGGGGCCGGGGAAGACCCGCCCCCGCAACCGCTCCGCCGGTTCGTAGAAGACTCCCGCGCCGTCCCGGGCCTCGGTCAGGCCGTCCGTGAACAGCAGCAGCGTGGTTCCCGCCGGGAAGGCCCACTCCTGCGCCCGGTCCGGCCACCCCCCGAGCTCGCCCATGCCCAGCGGCAGGGCCGGGTCCGCCGGGGCGAGGACGGCCAGTCTGCCGTCCGCGTGCAGCAGCAGCGGCTCGGGGTGGCCCCGGTTCACCAGCCGCAGCACCTCCGCCCCCGGGGGGATCTCACCGAGTACGCACGTCGTGAACCCCTCCACCGCGTCCAGACTGTCCCGCCGGCTGCCCTCCCGGGCCAGCGCGCGCTCGAGCCGCTGCGCGACGCCCTCCAGCGTCGGCTCGCTCTCCGCCGCCTCCCGGAAGGCGCCCAGCACCACGGCGACGGCCTCCACCGCCCCCAGCCCCTTCCCCCGTACGTCCCCCACCGCCAGCCGCACCCCGTACGGGGTGTCCTGGACGGCGTACAGGTCCCCGCCGATGAAGGCGTCGGCCTGCGCGGCCTCGTACGCGGCGCAGACGTGCAGGCCGCCGATCCGCTCGGCGGGCGTCGGCAGCACCGCCCGCTGCGCGGCCTCGGCGATCCCGCGCGCCGAGGCGAGCCGCTCCCCGCTGCGCCGCACCACCCGGTTGATCAGGAGCGCCAGCCCGGACACGGTCAGGACGGTGGCCAGTTCGGTCATCGCCTCCACCTTCCAGGTGGTGCCGTTGTGGAGGTGCAGCAGGACCACCGCGAGCGAGGCCAGGGCCCCGGTCAGCGCCGTGGCCCGGAAGCTGAACAGCGGCGCCGCGATCAGCGGAGCCGCCGTGAAGAAGGGGGACCCGGTGAAACTGGGCGGGGTCATCACGTCGAAGAAGAGCCCCAGCGCGATCAGCGCGCCCGGCAGGACCCGCACGACCCGGCGCGCCACGCCGTTCCCGGCACCGCCCCCGGCGTTCCCGGCACCCCCGCCGTTCCCGGCACCGCCCGCGCGCTCCCCGCCGTCCCGCTGGCCCAGCCCCGCCACGCCGCTCTCCTGCCGCCCGGTCCTCGCACGGGTGCGGGCCGCCGCCGCCTTCCCCCTCCAGGCTGGCGCCCGGGTACCTCCGGGGCGACCCGGCGGAGGCCGACCGGGTGACGGCACGGCAGGTCGGGGGAACACGACGAAGGCCCGGCTCCCCAAGGGGAACCGGGCCTTCGTACTGAGTAGCGGGGGCAGGATTTGAACCTACGACCTCTGGGTTATGAGCCCAGCGAGCTACCGAGCTGCTCCACCCCGCGTCGGTAAACACAACTCTACGCCATCAGGGGGGAAGCCCCGGCCAATTAACCTCCCGACAGCCCAGGAGAGGGCCATCACCGCAGGTCAGAGCCCTACAACTGCCCCAGGAGGCCGACCCTTCACGGGAACCGCGCAGCCGCTTCCGCGCCCCCGGACGCGCCCGAACACCGGGGAAGAGCACGGCTGTCGGGAACTCCCGCGCCGCATCACCCGCGTCGTGGGCCCGTACACAGCGCTGTGGCCCGCCCGGAGGATCCCGGGCGGGCCACAGAACGAGCACGCCAGAACGTCCCAGCCGACGCTGCGACGAGTAGGCCATGTCGGACTCGAACCGACAACCAACGGATTAAAAGTCCGCTGCTCTGCCAATTGAGCTAATGGCCCTCCACGCGCTCACCCCAGAGCATAGCCGGACAGCGCCGGTCAGCCGATCGGGTATCGCGTGCCCGGCCTGTCGGCCGGCGGCCGGGGCCGGGTCGCGGACGCGACAGGGCCCCTACGACGATGTCGTAGGGGCCCTGTCAGGCGTTCAGTTCAGCCGGACCGGCCGAGCGGAGGCCGGGATCAGCCGTTGCGCTTCCAGCGCGGCTTGTCGTCGCGACGGCCACCGAAGGAACCCGTGGAACCGGTCGAGCCGGAGCCGGAGGGGCGGTTGTCGTCGCGGCGGCCGTACGGACGGTCGCCGGCGCCGCCGGAGCGGAAGCCACCGGAGGCCGGGCGGTCGTCACGGCGGAAGCTGCCGCCGGTCGGACGGTCGTCGCGGCGGAAGGTGCCGTTGCCGGTCGGACGGTCGCCGCCGGAACGGAAGCCACCGGACGGACGGTCGCCACCACGGTCATCGCGGTTGAAGCCACCCGAGGGGCGGTCGTCGCGACGGAAGCCGCCGGAGGGACGGTCGCCACCACGGTCGTCACGGTTGAAGCCACCCGAGGGGCGGTCGTCGCGACGGAAGCCACCGGACGGTCGGTCGCCGCCGGAACGGAAGCCACCGGAGGGACGGTCGCCACCGCGGTCATCGCGGTTGAAGCCACCCGAGGGGCGGTCGTCGCGACGGAAGCCGCCACCGGTCGGACGGTCGCCGCCGGAACGGAAGCCACCGGACGGGCGGTCGTCACGACGGAAGCCGCCGGACGGACGGTCGCCACCACGGTCGTCACGGTTGAAGCCACCGGACGGACGGCCGCCACGGTCGCCACCGCGGTCGTCGCGGCGGAAGCCGCCACGGTCACCACCGCGGTCACCACCGCGGTTGTCACGGTCGCCGCCGCGGAAGCCGCCACGGTCACCACCGCGGTCGCCGCCGCGGTTGTCACGGCGCTCGAAGTTGCCGCGGTCGTCACGCGAGGCGCGCTGCTCCTCGCGGCGCTCCTGCGCGGCCAGTTCGGCGGCGGCGGCAGCGGCGGCAGCCGCGACCTCGGCCTCGGCGGCCTCGGCCACCTCGGCGACAGCGGCCTCAGGGTCCTCGCCGCGCTCACGGGCGGAGCGGGCGACCAGGCGGTCGGCCTCCTCGCGCAGCTCGCCGGCACGGCGGGTCAGGCGCTCCAGCTGCTTGGTGAGCTCGGCGACCTCGCGCTCGGCCTGCTTGGCGGCGTTGTTCGCGGAGTCGGCCTGGACCTCGGTGAGCGAACGCGCACCGGTGATCTCGGCGACCTCCGGGTCGAACGCGCCGACGCCCTGGACGATGTGGCGCGTGGCGTCGACGCCCGCGTCCTCCATCAGGCGGAAGATCTGGCGGCGCTGGTGCGGAAGCGCCAGCGACACCACGACACCGGACTTGCCGGCGCGGGCGGTACGGCCCGAGCGGTGCAGGTAGTCCTTGTGGTCACCGGCCGGGTCCACGTTCAGGACCAGGTCGATGCCGTCGACGTGGATGCCGCGGGCGGCGACGTCGGTGGCGACGAGCGCGTTGACGTAGCCGTCCTTGAAGTCGGCGAGGACGCGGGTACGGGCACCCTGCGTCATGCCGCCGTGCAGCGCGTCGGCCTTCACGCCGGACTCGACGAGCTGCTCGGCGATACGGTCGGCGCCCAGCTGGGTGCGGACGAAGATGATCGTGCGGCCCTTGCGGGCGGCGATGGCGGCCGTGACCGGCGCCTTGTCCTTCGGCTTCACGACGAGGACGTGGTGCGTCATGGTCGTGACGTTGCCCTGGGCGCTGTCGACCTCGTGCGTGACCGGGTTGGTCAGGTAGCGCTTGACCAGGGTGCCGATCTCGTTCTCCATGGTGGCGGAGAAGAGCATGCGCTGGCCGCCGCCGGGGATCTGGTCGAGCAGCTCGGTGACCTCGGGCAGGAAGCCCAGGTCGGCCATCTGGTCGGCCTCGTCGAGGACCGCGACCTGGACGTTCGCCAGGGAGCAGGCACCGCGGTTGATGATGTCGCGCAGACGGCCCGGGGTGGCGACGAGGACGTCGACACCGCGCTCCAGAGCGAAGATCTGGTTGCTCATGGAGGTACCGCCGCAGACGACCTTCATCTTCAGGCCGAGCACGTCGCCGTAGGGCTGGAGGGCGTCCGCCACCTGCATCGCCAGCTCACGCGTCGGCGTGAGGATGATCGCGCGGGGCTTCTTCTTCTCGGTGTGGCCGCCGGCCAGCGAGGCCAGGGTCGGCAGACCGAAGGAGAGGGTCTTGCCGGAGCCGGTGCGGCCGCGGCCGAGGATGTCCTTGCCGGCCAGGGCGTCCGGGATGGTCGCGGCCTGGATCGGGAAGGGCGCGGTGACGCCGTTCTGGGCGAGCTTGCGCACGATGCCGTCCGGCAGACCGAGGTCGCTGAAGGTGAGCGTGGGCTCGGCGTCGGCGTCGGTGTCGTCGCTGTCGTCGTCGAAGTCGGCGGCGGAGTCCTCGAAGGACTCGTCGGAGTCGTCGGACGCGACGGACTCGTCGTCGGTGTGGACGTCGGTGTTGCTCACGTCGGCCTCGAGGGCCTCGATGATCTCGTCCGCCTCGATGGCCTCAATGGCTTCGGTGACCACAAGGGCCTCGGCGTCGACGATCTCGTTGGAGTCGTTCTCGGGCATGACGGAACGGTCAGAACTGGAAATGGACATGCGAAATGCGAAACCTTCCGGAGTCTCGGCACGCGCCCAAACTCCGTGAATCGCAAATCGACCGCCTCAATGCGGTCAGCCACGGTTGGGGAGAGTACGCGCCACACGGCGCTCTTCGGAGTCGGCGCCGGGCAATGGGATCAAACGATCTATAACCATACGCACCCTCCCCCGGGTCTGGCAAGTCGCCCCACCCAACACCGCCCTGAACTGCGACGATGTCCGATCCCGGGAGGGCCTGCCGACGTCACGGCAGGCGGTCCGCGCCGGCTACACCTGCGGCTGCGGCTGGGTACTGGGCTCCGGTTCCGGGGTCGGCTGGACCGGCGGTGACGGAGTGGGTTCCGTCACAGGGGGCGTCGGCGGCGGCGGCTCCGGTGGCGGGCTGGCCGGCGGCTGGCCGCCGCCCGAGCCCCCGCCCGAACCGCCGCCCGCGGTTCCGCCCGAGCCGCCCGGCGGGGGCTGCTGGGGGCCCTGGCCGCCCGCGCCGCCCCCGGGTCCCGCCGACGGGGAGGGCGCCCCCGGCGGGCCGCTCGGGGCGCCCGGGCTCGGGGTGGCACCGGTCGCGCCGGAGCCCTTGCCGTCCTCCCTGGCCTTGCCGTCGCGGGTCCCCGTACCGTCCTTGACGCCCTGCCCGTTGCCGTGGACCCCCGAGCCGCGGCCGGTGCCGGAGGCTCCGCCCGACGCGGCGCCGCCGCGGTCGGCCGAGGAGGAGGGACCGGGTGTGGCGGCGTCCTCGCCGACGCTCATGCAGCCCGCCGAGGCCGCGACCGCGAGCGCGGCTGCGGCCAGGCGGAGGGATGCGGACAACTGGCGCACGGGGCACCTCCGGAGCATGGGTGATGAGGCGATGAGCAGTCCGCATGTGCGGGTCAATGTGCCCAACTCCCTTTGACCCGTGAGGGACACGCCCCCGCGCGCACCCGCTGCGCGCGAAGCCCGGCGCCGTCAGGCGAACAGCTGCCGCGCCACCTGCGACCCGAGGTGCACGGCGCCCAGCCCCACCAGCACCGAAGCGCCCACGTTCGCCGCGGCCAGGAAGGTCCGGCCGCGCTCGGCCAGCCGCAGCGTCTCGTACGAGAACGTCGAGTACGTGCTCAGCGCCCCGCACAGCCCGGTCCCCAGCAGCAGGTCCAGCCGCGAGGAGGAGGCCCCGGCCAGCGCCGCCCCGGCCAGCGCGCCGAGCACCAGGCAGGCGGCCGCGTTGACCGTGAAGGTGCCCCAGGGGAAGAGCGTGCCGTGCCGCGCCTGCACCGCGCGGTCGGTCAGGTACCGCAGCGGCGCCCCGACGACCGCGCCCGCCACCACCAGCAGCCAGTTCACCCGCGCCCCCCGACCGCACGCCGGGTCAGCGCGGCCGCCCCCCAGACGGCGCCGAGCGCGGCCACGACGGTGAGCCCGGCGTACGCCAGCGCGGTCCCCGCCTCCCCCTCGTCCAGCAGCCGCGAGAAGTCCAGGGCGTACGCGGAGAAGGTGGTGAAGCCCCCCAGCACCCCGACCCCGGCGAAGGCCCGCACCAGCGGGCGCCCCGGACGGCCGCCCTCGCCGATCAGCACCATCAGTACGCCGATCAGCGCGCAGCCGGCCGCGTTGACCCAGAAGGTCGCCCACGGGAAGGCCCCGGGCGCGGCGGGCCACAGCAGTCCGATCCCGTACCGCGCCGACGCCCCGGCCGCACCGCCCGCCGCCACGGCCGCCAGGACCCGGCCCTGCGGCTCGGCGCGCTGCGCCGGCACGCGCAGGTCGACGTCGGGGTCGACCGGGCCGCCGTCACCGCCGGGGACCGGCCGGGTCACCCGTAGCCCAGCTCGTGCAGGCGGTCGTCGTCGATCCCGAAGTGGTGGGCGATCTCGTGCACCACGGTGACCTCCGTCTCGGCGACCACGCTCTCCCGGTCCTCGCACATCCGCAACGTGGGGTTGCGGTAGATGGTGATCCGGTCCGGCAGCACCCCGGCGTACCACTCGCCGCGGTCCGTCAGCGGAGTCCCCTCGTAGAGCCCCAGCAGCTCGGGGTCGTCGGCGGGAGGTTCGTCCTCGACGAACACCGCCACGTTGTCCATCAGCCGCGTGAGCTCCGGCGGGATGCGGTCCAGGGCCTCTGCGACGAGCTCTTCGAACTCCTCGCGCGTCATCTCCAGCACCGGGCCATTGTCCCTCCGGAGGAAACCGTTTTGGCGATAGCTCCCCGGATCCCATATGCTTCTGACGTCCCCGACGCGCTGAGAAGCGCCCGGCGGGCCTTTAGCCCTCATCGTCTAGTGGCCCAGGACGCCGCCCTTTCAAGGCGGTAGCACGGGTTCGAATCCCGTTGGGGGTACGCAACACCATGTGCGAGACTTGTTCTCGCACAATGCAAGGACCTGTGGAGCAGTTGGTTAGCTCGCCACCCTGTCAAGGTGGAGGTCGCGGGTTCAAGTCCCGTCAGGTTCGCTGAAGCCGGAAACGGTTTCGTGGCTGGGTAGCTCAGTTGGTACGAGCGATCGCCTGAAAAGCGATAGGTCGCCGGTTCGACCCCGGCCCCAGCCACCACCAGAAGGCCCCGTCCATCGGACGGGGCCTTCGCCGTTACTCCCCCTCGGCGGCCCCGGCCGCTCCGCCGGTCCCGGCGGCCGGCCGCGCCCGGCGGCGCCACCGGATCAGGCCCACGGCGGCCGCCCCGGCCGCGACCAGCCCGAGCAGCGCCCCGTCCGGAACCCCGCCGGCCAGCGAGCGGACCCGCTGCTCCACCGCGAACGAATCGTCGACGTCCAGCAGCCCCGGCAGCGCGCTCGCCCCGTCGTAGGCGAGGAACAGCGCGCCCAGGGTGACGAAGAACAGCCCGGACAGCAGCGAGGTCGTGTGCAGTTCGAAGCGGCCCGCCGTGAAGGCCCGCCCGCGCAGCCAGCGCCGACGGCCGAGATCGAACCGCTCCCAGAGCAGCGCCAGCACGAACAGCGGTACGGCCATCCCCAGGGCGTAGACCGCCAGCAGCAGGCCGCCGTAGGCGGGGCTGGCGCTGACCGCGGCCACCGTCAGGACGCTGCCGAGGATCGGCCCGGCGCAGAAGCCGGCCAGCCCGTACACCGCGCCGAGCGCGTACACCGACAGGGCGGTCGTCGGCCGGATCCGCCCGGAAAGCTCCGAGGCGCGCTTCGAGGCGAAGCCGAGGCCGAGGATCTGGGCGAGGCCGAGGGCGATGATCAGCCAGCCGCCGGCGAGGACCAGCGCGTCGCGGTTGCCGTGGAAGAACCGGCCCGCGTACGAGCCGGCCGCGCCCAGGGGTACGAGGGTGGTGGCCAGGCCCGCGTAGAAGATCCCGGTCCGGGCCAGCAGCCGGGACCCCGAGTCGATCGAGTACGCGAAGAAGGCGGGCAGCAGCAGCGCGCTGCACGGGCTGAGCAGGGCGAGGAGGCCGCCGAGCAGGGCGGCCAGGTATCCGATGCCGGTCACTTCCGGGCCGCCGCCCCGGCCTTGGCGATGGCGGCGTCGAAGGCGGCCAGCGGCTGGGCGCCCGCGATCGGCTGACCGTTGACGAGGAAGGACGGGGTGGAGGTCACGCCGATGGAGTAGCCCTCCTCCCGGTCCTCGGCCAGGGCGGACGCGGCCCGCTCGCCGGCCGCGTCCCGGGCGAAGCGCTCCAGGTCCGGGACGCCGGCCTGGCGGGCCAGCTCCAGGAGGCGGGCCTCGCCGAACCCCTTCTCCTTCGAGCCGTCGGCGTACGCGGCGGCGTGGAAGGCGGCGAACCGGTCCTGCTGCCCGGCCGCCCAGGCGGCCCGGGCGGCCGCCTCGGACGCGGCGCCGAAGATCGGGAAGTTGCGCCACTCGATGCGCAGGGTGCCGTCGTCGACGTACTTCCTCACCAGCGCGGGTTCGACGTCGCGGGCGAACTTGCCGCAGTAGCCGCACGCGAAGTCGGAGTACTCGATCAGGACGACGGGCGCGTCGGCGCGGCCCACCGCCAGCCTGTCGCCGGACTCGCGGCGGGCGAGCGCCTTCAGCGCGGCGGCCGGGTCGGCGGCGGAGTCGGCCGCGGGCCCGGAGGCGGCGGCCGCGGGCCCGCCGGAGGGCCGCTCGGTGGGGGCGGTGGCCTGCCAGGACACCAGACCGAGGGTGATCGCGGCGAGCGCGACCCCGGCGGCGTACAGCAGGGGCTTGCGGGAGGAAGAGGACGCGGAAGAGGGCATGCGGGTGCTCCAGGACTGCGGGTGGGGTGGTGGGGCGGACCGGGGGGGACCGGTCCGTCTAGTGCCGCAGTACGGAGAGCTCCACCGGGCCGGGCGCCGGCCGGTCGGGCCCGCGTACGGGGACCCGTACGGGCGCCGTGCCGTGCGGCCGGGCCTCCTCGGGCGCCGGCCGGGCCGCCGGGGCCTGCGCGTGGTCGGCCCCGGAACGCGCCGGGACGGCGGGGACGCCGTGGCCGGCGGCCCCCGGATCGCAGACGGGGCCCCGGTCGCCGGGGGCCGCCGCGAAGGCCGCCTGCACCGTGCCGGAAGCCGCGGCCCCCGCGAGGACCGCGGGGGAGACCGGCGCCGGGCCCGATCCGGGCGCCGCCGTCGCCGGCGGACCCGCCAGCACCCCCAGCAGCATCGCGAGCGCGGCTGCCGCGAGGCACCACACACGGCGACGGCGGGACAAGGTGGGCTGCCTCTCACTCACACAACTGGGGTACTCGTCCCGAAATGGTACGGGGAGGGGCACAAATGCGTTCGCCACCCGGCCGCCCCGGGTGAGATCCTCGACCAGGTATGTCTACTTCCTTCGCCGCCCTGCAGACGCTTCTCGGTGAGATCTCCCTCCGTGACGCGCACCGCCTCGGCCGCCGCCTCGAGGGCGCCCGCCGTATCCGCCAGCCCGAGGCCCGGCAGGCCGTGCTCGACGAGATCGCAGCGGAGGCCACGAAGGCCGCCGAGCGGCTCGCCGGGCGCGCCTCGCGGATGCCGGAGGTCACGTATCCCGAGAACCTGCCCGTCAGCCAGAAGAAGGACGAGATCGCCGAGGCGATACGCGACCACCAGGTCGTGATCGTCGCGGGCGAGACCGGCTCCGGCAAGACCACGCAGATCCCCAAGATCTGCATGGAGCTGGGCCGTGGCGTCCGGGGCATGATCGGGCACACCCAGCCCCGCCGGATCGCGGCCCGCACGGTCGCGGAACGCATCGCCGAGGAGCTGAAGTCCGAGATCGGCCAGACGGTCGGCTGGAAGGTCCGGTTCACCGACCAGGTGGACCAGGACGCGACCTTCGTGAAGCTGATGACGGACGGCATCCTGCTCGCCGAGATCCAGACGGACCGCGAGCTGCGCGCCTACGACACGATCATCATCGACGAGGCGCACGAGCGGTCGCTGAACATCGACTTCCTGCTCGGCTACCTCGCCACGCTGCTGCCCAAGCGCCCCGACCTCAAGGTGATCATCACCTCGGCGACCATCGACCCGCAGCGGTTCTCCCGGCACTTCGGGGACGCTCCGGTGGTGGAGGTCAGCGGTCGCACGTATCCCGTGGAGGTCCGCTACCGCCCGCTCCTGGAGGAGGAGGGCGACGACAGCGACCGGGACCAGATCACCGCGATCTGCGAGGCCGTGGACGAACTGCAGGCCGAGGGGCCGGGCGACGTCCTGGTCTTCCTCTCCGGCGAGCGGGAGATCCGCGACACCGCGGACGCGCTGGAGAAGCGGGGGCTCCGCCTGACCGAGATCCTCCCGCTCTACGCGCGCCTCTCGCACGCCGAGCAGCACCGGGTGTTCCAGCAGCACACGGGCCGCAGGATCGTTCTGGCCACGAACGTCGCCGAGACCTCGCTGACCGTCCCGGGCATCAAGTACGTGATCGACCCGGGCACCGCCCGGATCTCCCGCTACAGCCACCGCACCAAGGTGCAGCGCCTCCCCATCGAGCGGGTGTCGCAGGCCAGCGCCAACCAGCGCAAGGGCCGCTGCGGCCGTACCTCGGACGGCATCTGCATCCGGCTCTACTCCGAGGACGACTTCCTCTCCCGTCCGGAGTTCACGGACGCCGAGATCCTGCGGACCAACCTGGCCTCCGTCATCCTGCAGATGACCGCGGCCGGCCTCGGCGAGATCGAGAAGTTCCCCTTCATCGACCCGCCGGACCACCGCAACATCCGCGACGGCGTCCAGCTGCTCCAGGAGCTCGGCGCGCTGGAGCAGGGCGAGAAGTCCTCCGCGGAGGGCAGGAAGGGGCAGCGGCTCACGCCGATGGGCCGCCAGCTGTCCCAGCTGCCCGTGGACCCGCGCCTCGCCCGCATGGTGGTGGAGGCCGACAAGAACAACTGCGTCCGCGAGGTCATGGTCATCGCGGCCGCCCTGTCCATCCAGGACCCGCGCGAGCGGCCCTCGGACAAGCAGACGCAGGCCGACCAGAACCACGCCCGCTTCAAGGACGAGACCAGCGACTTCCTGGCCTTCCTGAACATGTGGCGCTACGTCCGCGAGCAGCAGAAGGAGCGCGGCTCCTCCTCGTTCCGCCGGATGTGCAAGCAGGAGTACCTGAACTTCCTGCGCATCCGGGAGTGGCAGGACATCTACTCGCAGCTGCGCACGGTCGCCCGGTCCATGGGCATCCACGTGAACGAGGCCGACGCTCCCGAGCAGGTCATCCACGTCTCGCTGCTGGCCGGCCTGCTGTCGCACATCGGCCTGAAGGACACCGACAAGAACGAGTACCTGGGGGCCCGGTCCGCCAAGTTCGCGATCTTCCCGGGCTCGTCGCTGTTCAAGAAGCAGCCGAAGTTCCTGATGTCGGCCGAGCTGGTGGAGACCTCGCGGCTGTGGGCCCGGGTCAACGCCCGGGTGGAGCCCGAGTGGGTCGAGCCGCTCGCGCAGCACCTGGTCAAGCGCACGTACAGCGAGCCGCACTGGGAGAAGGACCAGGCGGCCGTCATGGCGTACGAGAAGGTCACGCTGTACGGCGTGCCGATCGTCGCCCAGCGGAAGATCAACTACGGCCGGATCGACCCCGAGGTCTCGCGCGAGCTGTTCATCCGCAACGCGCTGGTCGAGGGCGACTGGAAGACCCACCACAAGTTCTACGCCGACAACCGCCGCCTCCTCACCGAGGTGGAGGAGCTGGAGAACCGGGCCCGGCGCCGCGACATCGTCGTGGACGACGAGACCCTCTTCGACTTCTACGACCAGAAGATCCCCGACCACGTGGTGTCGGGCGCGCACTTCGACTCGTGGTGGAAGCACAAGAAGCACGAGGAGCCCGAACTCCTCGACTTCGAGCGCGAGATGCTGCTGACGGAGAAGGCCGCGGGGGTCACCAAGGCCGACTACCCGGACTCCTGGCACCAGGGGCAGCTGAAGTTCCGGGTGACCTACCAGTTCGAGCCGGGGGCGGACGCGGACGGCGTGACCGTGCACGTGCCGCTCCACGTGCTGAACCAGGTCACCGACGCGGGCTTCGACTGGCAGATCCCCGGGCTGCGCGAGGAGGTCGTCACCGAGCTGATCCGTTCGCTGCCGAAACCGGTCCGCCGTCACTACGTGCCCGCGCCCAACTTCGCGGGCCGCTTCCTGGCGACCGCCGTGCCGCTGCAGGAGCCCCTGCACGTGACGCTGGCGCGCGAGCTGCAGCGGATGGTCGGAGTGCCGGTCGCGGCCGAGGACTTCGACCTGACCCGCATCCCGGACCACCTCAAGATCACCTTCCGGATCGTCGACGAGCGCCGCAAGAACCTCGCCGAGGACAAGGACCTGGAGGCCCTGCGGCTGCGCCTGAGGCCCAAGGCCCGCAAGGCGCTGTCCCAGGCCGCCGCGGCGACCGCGGAGCGGGCGGGCGGGGAGTCGGTGGAGCGCTCCGGGCTGACCGACTGGACCATCGGCACGCTGGCCAGGGTTTTCGAGACCCGGCGCGCGGGCCAGCCGGTGAAGGCGTACCCGGCGCTGGTGGACGAGGGAGCGGCAGCGGGCACGGTCTCCGTACGGCTCTTCGACACCGAGGCGGAGCAGCAGCGGGCGATGTGGCTGGGGACCCGGCGGCTGATCCTGCTGAACATTCCGGTGAACCCGGCGAAGTTCGCCTCGGACCACCTGACCAACCAGCAGAAGCTGGCCCTGTCCCGGAACCCGCACGGCTCCATCCAGGCGCTGTTCGACGACTGCGCGACCGCGGCGGCCGACCGGCTCATCGCCGCCCACGGCGGCCCGGCGTGGGACGAGGCGGCCTTCCGCACGCTCTACGAGGCCGTCCGGGCCGACCTGGTGGACACGACCGTCCGCACGGTCGCGCAGGTGCAGCAGGTGCTGGCCGCCTGGCAGGCCTGCGAGCGCCGGCTGAAGGCGACGAACAGCCTGACCCTGGTGGCGAACCTGCAGGACGTGAAGACGCAGCTGGCGGCGCTGATGCCGGCCGGCTTCGTGACGCTCACCGGCCTGCGCCGCCTCGGCGACCTCATGCGCTACCTGGTGGCGGTCGACCGGCGGCTCCAGCAGATGCCGACGGGCGTCCAGCGCGACACCACGCGGATGCAGAAGGTCCACGAGATGCAGGACGAGTACGCCTGGCTGCTGGAGCAGTTGCCGAAGGGCCGTCCGGTGCCGGCCGCGGTCACCGACATCCGCTGGATGATCGAGGAACTGCGGGTCAGCTACTTCGCCCACGCGCTCGGGACGGCGTACCCGGTCTCCGACAAGCGGATCGTGAAGGCGGTGGACGCCGCGGCCCCCTGACCGGTTCGACTGCACCCCTTGAGCTGCTGTACAGTCTGTTTCGCAGCCGGGTGATCGGCAGCAAGCAAGGACCTGTGGAGCAGTTGGTTAGCTCGCCACCCTGTCAAGGTGGAGGTCGCGGGTTCAAGTCCCGTCAGGTTCGCAGGAAACGTCAGGGCCCGTATCCCCCAGGGGATACGGGCCCTGACGCGTTGACGGGGACAGTCCCGGCGGCGGCCTTGGGCGGCCCCTGGGGCCCCCCGGGAGCCGCCGGCGCTCCAACACCCCGGACACCCGCCCCGACGGCCCAGGCGCGCGCCTGACCGGTCCGGCGGCCACGGGCGGGACCGCGCTCCGGCTCCCGGGGCAGCGGGCCGGGCCGCTCGGGCCGCAGAATCCCCCGTTCGCATGACGCGCTTCGCGCGGGACCTCCCCTTACGGGGTGCATTGCCGGATGTACAAGAGTGATCATCTGTGACGGGAGTCACCGTACGGGTTTTTGAGACGTGTACTTTTATCGCACCCCTACGCACTCTCGATTTAATATGTGCAATGGCACCTAACGCTCCGCGCGACCCGGTCCGGCCCGATACCGCCCTGACCTGGGCATAAAAAAATCGCGCTGGACCCGGCGGAGTCCAGCGCGATCAACGACCGGTGAACCTGTTGGGGCAGGTTCGGCCGCATGAAGCAATGTGGGTTTCATCGGATTGGGGGACCCGAATACGACCCGTTAAAACAGGGGTGCTGCGGAACCTCAGGCCTCGCTGCGCTGCTGCGGAATTCCCGCAAGCAGTGCGCGGACCTCAGCCTCGCGGTAACGGCGGTGTCCACCCAGGGTGCGGATGGACGTGAGCTTGCCAGCCTTGGCCCAGCGGGTGACCGTCTTCGGGTCCACGCGGAACATCGTGGCAACCTCAGCCGGGGTCAGCAGCGGCTCGGCATCAGGGGTGCGAGCGGTCATGAGCGGCCTCCTCGGGAGAACCGAACCATCTCGGTTCTTTCCTCTAAATTCTGCACCTTGGCCCGCGGTGCCCGAAATGGACATACGCGGGCCGAGTCGGTTATAGGACGAACGGCTTGTCCTCGGCACTACAACTACACCATCCGTCCAGCCCCAAGGGCCAAACCGACGGAATTGCCCTCCGAGGTGTTCATCAGCGGCGGAAGCCGATGGACCGCCCCATAACGGACAGTCACCCCACTGTGACGATCAGTCACAGAGCGATCAGGAGTCGTCAGACCCCCCGTAGAGCGCAATGCCGAGCATTCCACCCTTAGTTGGACGGAAGGAACCCTCCCCGGACTCCTTGTCCTATTTTGGCACGAGGGTAGGGGAAGGGCGCAAGGGTGTAGATAGTGCGGTCCGTCACGCTTGGGCCAATGGCCCGTATCGGGACGAAGGTCCTGGCACTACGTCCCAAATCTCACGATCAGGGCTCTGATCAGGCACTTATGGCTGATCGACCGATAGACAGCGGTACGTGCGCCCCCTTCAGGGGTCGGATCCGGCCGTAGCGGCGACTTCTGGCCTAATTCGCGAACAGCCTCTCCCGCACCGCCCTCCAGCGCTCCGCGAGCTCCTCGTACGTCTCGACCGCACCCTCGGTGTCGCCCGTCCGCAGCGCGTCCAGGCCCGAGGCCAGGTCCCGGGCCGAGCGGTCTCCCGCCAGCCGGTCCGCCGGCAGCGCGTGCAGCAGCCCGCCGTAGTCCAGCTCGACCATGGAGCCCGGGTGGAACTCCTCCAGCCAGCTGCCGACCTCCACCAGGCCGTCGGCGAGCATCCCGTACCCCTCCGCCTCCCGCAGGACCCGCAGGGCCCGCGCGAGCCGCCGGCGCGCCTGCACCATCGGCGTCCGGTAGCGCAGCCGCCGGCCCGGCACGTACTCCCGCTCCTCGTCCGCCACCAGCACGAACCAGCGCAGCGGCACCTGCCAGACCCCCGTACGGATCCAGGGGCGCGCGTCCGGGTTCCGCTCGCGCCAGCGCTCGTAGTCGTCGGTCGCCCGGCGGCGCGCGTCCGGCGGGAGCGCCGCGTCCAGCACCGGGAGCGGGAACCACTCCACCAGTTCCTGGAGCGCCAGCCAGCCCCGGAGCCGGGTGCGCCACGGGCAGACCAGCAGCACCCCGCCGACCTCCGCCGTGAAGGCGTCGGCGCTCTCCTGCGCCGGGACCCCGACCACGGGCACCCGCACCAAGTCGGCCAGCGACCGGCGCAGTTCGTCCTGGGCCGTCGGGCTCACCCCGCGCCGGGCGTAGTCGGCCCAGTGGGCACGCTCCGGCTCGGGGAAGGCGGCCAGTGGCTCGTAGACGCGCAGGTAGGAGGCGTACGGGACGGTCGGCGCCGTGCGGGCAGCCGGCAGCTGGGGCTCGGGGGATTCACTCACGCCCTCCTACCTCCCCCCTTTGGGCGCCGGGTTCACCTCCGGGGCGCCGGCGGCGTGGCGGACGGCCGCGGGCGCCCCCGGAACCCCCGCGCCCGGGGGTCCGTACTCCGGGAGGGTTCCGATCCCCGGACAGGTCGCCTCAGCGGGCCCCGCAGGTCTTACGCTGCTCCCAGCACGCCCTCCCCCACCCGCAGGGCGGGCGTCATTCCGCCGCATCTCTTCCATGGGAGTCACCACCGTGACCGAAATGACCGACGGCGTCCTGCACACCCTGTTCCGTACGGAACAGGGCGGCCACGAGCAAGTCGTGCTGTGCCAGGACCGAGCCACGGGCCTCAAGGCCGTCATCGCGATCCACTCCACCGCCCTGGGCCCCGCCCTCGGCGGTACGCGCTTCCACGCGTACGCCTCCGACGAGGAGGCCGTCCAGGACGCGCTGAACCTCTCGCGCGGCATGTCGTACAAGAACGCCCTCGCCGGTCTCGACCTCGGCGGCGGCAAGGCCGTGATCATCGGTGACCCCGACGTCCTCAAGAGCGAGGAACTGCTGCTGGCCTACGGCCGGTTCGTGGAGTCTCTCGGCGGCCGCTACGTGACCGCCTGCGACGTCGGCACCTACGTGGCCGACATGGACGTCGTGGCCCGCGAGACCCGCTGGGCGACCGGCCGCTCCCCCGAGAACGGCGGCGCGGGCGACTCCTCCGTGCTCACCGCCTTCGGCGTCTTCCAGGGCATGCGCGCCAGCGCGCAGCACCTGTGGGGCGACCCGACCCTGCGCGGCCGCAAGGTCGCCGTGGCGGGCGTGGGCAAGGTCGGCCACTACCTGGTCGAGCACCTGCTCGAGGACGGCGCCGAGGTCGTCATCACGGACGTACGGGAAGAGTCCGTGCACCGGATCCTGGAGAAGCACCCGGGGAAGGTCACGGCGGTCCTGGACACGAACGCGCTCATCCGCGTTCCGGGCCTGGACGTCTACGCCCCCTGCGCGCTCGGCGGGGCCCTGAACGACGAGACGGTGCCGGCCCTCACCGCGAAGATCGTCTGCGGTGCGGCGAACAACCAGCTCGCGCATCCGGGCATCGAGAAGGACCTCTCGGACCGCGGCATCCTCTACGCCCCGGACTACGTGGTCAACGCGGGCGGCGTGATCCAGGTCGCCGACGAGCTGCGCGGCTTCGACTTCGACCGCTGCAAGGCCCAGGCGACGAAGATCTTCGACACCACCCTCGCCATATTCGCACGTGCGAAGGCGGACGGTATCCCGCCGGCCGCCGCGGCCGACCGGATCGCCGAGCAGCGGATGTCCGACGCCCGCGCCGTGCGCGCGGTCTGACCCCTCCGGGGACCCCTGGGGGCGCCCGCCGGGGGCGCGGCGAGACGGAACTCACTGCGCTTCGGCGGGTCGCCCGCCAGGAAAGGGTTAAAATCGCAGCTGACCAGCGAGGACGGGGTGCCCCGCTGGTTCTGCACCGGGGCGCGTCATGCGGGCGGCGTACCGTATGGCCGCGGAAGCAGGTACCGTTAAACCCCTACGGACGGTCTCTCCACGGAGAGCCCGCTCCGAACCATGAACGCGTGTCAGACTCTGGGGCCGTCGAGCCCCGTCACCGAGGGGGTCGAGCCATGGGGCGCGGCCGGGCCAAGGCCAAGCAGACAAAGGTCGCCCGCCAGCTGAAGTACAACAGCGGCGGGACTGATCTCTCGCGTCTGGCCAACGAGCTGGGCGCATCGCCGACGGAGCCGCTGCCTATCAGCGAGCCGGTCGAGGTCGATGACGATCAGGACGATGACGACGACGACCCGTACGCGCAGTACGCGGCTCGGTACAACGGCGATGACGACGACGAGGACGAAGAGTCCGGTCCGTCGGCACACCGCCGCGGCGCTTGACGCCAACGGCGTCGGCACAGCAGGACAGAAAGCCGAAACCCGGTCCAGGGCATAGCCCCGGGCCGGGTTTCGGTGCTGTTCAGCTCGCGTAGGTGCCGGTCAGGGTGGCGCCCCCGGTGTGGTCGCCGCGGTCCAGGCTGCGTCGATCCTCGATGGCGCCCGCGACCCACGCGTCGACGCCCCGGTCGGACAGCACGGTCAGCGCCACGTCCACCGACTCGGCGGGGACGACGGCCATCATGCCGACGCCCATGTTCAGCGTCTTCTCCAGCTCCAGCTGCTCCACCCGGCCGGCCTTGCCGACCAGGTCGAAGATCGCGCCGGGGGCCCAGGTCGACCGGTCGACCGTGGCGTGCAGGTGGTCCGGGATGACCCGGGCCAGGTTGGCCGCGAGGCCGCCGCCGGTGATGTGCGAGTAGGCGTGCACCTCGGCCGTACGGGTGAGGGCCAGGCAGTCCAGGGAGTAGATCTTCGTGGGTTCCAGCAGCTCCTCGCCCAGGGTGCGGCCGAGCTCGGCGATCTCCTGGTCCAGGGACATTCCGGCCCGGTCGAAGAGGACGTGCCGGACCAGCGAGTACCCGTTCGAGTGAAGGCCGGAGGAGGCCATCGCGATGACGGCGTCCCCCGTACGGATGCGATCGGCTCCCAGGAGGCGGTCGTACTCCACGACGCCGGTGCCGGCGCCCGCGACGTCGAAGTCGTCGGGACCCAGCAGGCCCGGGTGCTCGGCGGTCTCGCCGCCGACCAGGGCGCAGCCGGCGAGGACGCAGCCCTCGGCGATGCCCTTGACGATGGCCGCGACACGCTCGGGATGCACCTTGCCGACGCAGATGTAGTCGGTCATGAAGAGGGGCTCGGCGCCGCAGACGACGATGTCGTCCATGACCATCGCGACCAGGTCGTGGCCGATGGTGTCGTACACGCCGAGCTGGCGGGCGATGTCGACCTTGGTGCCGACGCCGTCGGTGGCGGAGGCCAGCAGGGGGCGCTCGTAGCGCTTGAGGGCGGAGGCGTCGAAGAGGCCGGCGAAGCCGCCGAGGCCGCCGAGGACCTCGGGGCGCTGCGTCTTCTTCACCCACTCCTTCATCAGCTCGACGGCGCGGTCGCCCGCTTCGATGTCCACGCCTGCGGCTGCGTAGCTGGCACCGGTGGTCTTCTCTGTCATGACAGGAGAGAGCTTTCGTGTCGTTACTGCGGGTGGTGCCGGGCCCTGGGAGAAGCCTCAAAGACAGGGCCCGGCGCAGGTGGAGCGGGCCGGACGGGAATCCGGCCTACGGGCGGCGGAGCGCGTCGGCGGCGTCCGTGCCGCCGGCCAGCTCGGTTTCCAGGAGCTGCTTGCCCAGGAGCTGCGGGTCGGGCAGCTCCATCGGGTACTCGCCGTCGAAGCAGGCCCGGCAGAGGTTGGGCTTCTGGATGGTGGTCGCCTCGATCATCGCGTCGAGCGAGATGTACGAGAGGGAGTCCGCGCCCATGGAGGTGGCGATCTCGTCGACCGTCATGCCGTTGGCGATGAGCTCGGCCCGGGTCGCGAAGTCGATGCCGAAGAAGCACGGCCACTTCACGGGCGGCGAGGAGATCCGGATGTGGACCTCCGCCGCGCCGGCCTCGCGGAGCATCTTGACCAGGGCGCGCTGGGTGTTGCCGCGGACGATCGAGTCGTCCACGACCACCAGGCGCTTGCCCCGGATGACTTCCTTGAGGGGGTTGAGCTTCAGCCGGATGCCGAGCTGGCGGATCGTCTGCGAGGGCTGGATGAAGGTCCGGCCGACGTAGGCGTTCTTGACCAGGCCGACTCCGTACGGGATCCCGCTGGCCTCGGCGTATCCGACGGCGGCGGGCGTGCCGGATTCCGGCGTCGCTATCACCAGGTCGGCGTCCACCGGGGCTTCCTTCGCCAGGCGGCGGCCCATCTCGACGCGCGAGAGGTAGACGTTCCGGCCGGCGATGTCGGTGTCGGGGCGCGCCAGGTAGACGTACTCGAAGACACAGCCCTTGGGCTTTGCTTCCGCGAAGCGCGAGGTGCGCAACCCGTTCTCGTCGATCGCGATGAGTTCGCCCGGCTCGACCTCGCGGACGAAGCTGGCGCCGCAGATGTCGAGGGCGGCGGTCTCGCTCGCGACCACCCAGCCGCGGTCCAGGCGGCCGAGGACCAGCGGGCGGATGCCCTGCGGGTCACGGGCGGTGTAGAGGGTCCCCTCGTCCATGAAGACGAGCGAGAAGGCGCCCTTGACCTTCGGGAGGACCTTGGTGGCCGACTCCTCGATGGTCAGGGGCTTGCCGTCGTCGTCGGTCTGTCCGGCGAGGAGGGCGGTCACGAGGTCGGTGTCATTCGTGGCGGCCACCTGGGTGGCACGGCCGTCTTGACGGGGGAGGTCGGCGACCATCTCGGCGAGCTCGGCGGTGTTCACCAGGTTGCCGTTGTGACCCAGGGCAATGGAGCCGTGGGCGGTCGCGCGGAAGGTCGGCTGGGCGTTCTCCCAGACGGAGGCCCCGGTGGTCGAGTAGCGGGCGTGACCGACCGCGATATGACCTTGGAGCGAGCCGAGAGAGGTTTCGTCGAAGACCTGGGAAACGAGGCCCATGTCCTTGAAGACGAGGATCTGGGAACCGTTGCTCACAGCGATTCCCGCGGACTCTTGTCCGCGGTGCTGTAGTGCATACAGTCCGAAGTAGGTGAGCTTGGCGACCTCTTCACCCGGAGCCCAGACACCGAAGACGCCGCAAGCGTCCTGGGGGCCTTTCTCTCCGGGGAGCAGGTCGTGGTTGAGTCGTCCATCACCACGAGGCACGGAACCGAGTGTAGGCGAGATCGACCACTGGTCCGAATTGGGGACGGCCGGGAAAAAGTCACAGTGCGGACAGTCGGTCCGTCCGTGCGGAGGGTGACCGTCTCGAAATCCGGAATGCCCTGGTTGACAGGTGCCTGCCGGTTCGTACAAGCTCCGCCCCATGCAGCCTCTCGGTGACCGCACCGTCACCCTCGTCGAGCGCCGGCACGTGGACCTGGTCCGTGTCGCGAGCGCCATCTGTCGTCGCTGCGCGTAGGCATCCGCCTTTTCCCTTTCGCATTTCCTTTTCTTTTTCCTGCTCCCCGTCCGAGCCCGCCCCGCCGTGCCGTGCGCCGCTGCGCGCCGCCCCCGGGCGGGCCGGCGGGCCGTGCCCTGGAGTACCTCTGTGAGCTCGAACGAATCCCCCCTGTCCCGGCGTGCCTTCGGGGGTGCGGTCGGTGTGACCGCGGCCGCCGCCGCGGTGGGGCTGGGCGCCTCGCCGGCGCAGGCCGCCGAGGAGCGCCACGCGGCCCCCGAGGAACGGGAGTTCCGCGCCGCGCGGGACCGCCGGTCCCGTCGTCCGAACATCCTGTTCATCCTCGGTGACGACCTGGGCTGGGCCGACCTGTCCTCGTACGGGTCCCCGCACATCAAGACCCCGAACCTGGACCGGCTGGCCCGCCAGGGCGTCCGGTTCACCGACGCCTACTCGGGCTCGGCGACCTGCTCCCCGACCCGGTTCAGCCTGTACACGGGCCGCTACCCGGCCCGTACCAAGGGCGGTCTCGCCGAGCCGATCGCCGACAAGTCGGCGGGCCTGGAGCCCACGCACCCGACGCTGGCCTCGCTGCTGAAGGAGGCGGGGTACTCCACCGCGCTGATCGGGAAGTGGCACGCCGGCTACCTGCCCGACTACAGCCCGACGAAGTCCGGCTGGGACGAGTTCTTCGGCAACTTCGGCGGGGCCCTGGAGTACTACTCCAAGCTCGGCCTGGGCGGCGAGTACGACCTCTACGAGGGCGACACCGAGTACAAGGACCTGCGCTACTACACGCGGATCATCACCGAGCGGGCGAGCGAGTTCGTGGGCCGCGAGCATCACGGCAAGCCGTGGCTGCTGAACCTCAACTACACGACCCCGCACTGGCCGTGGATCGCCGAGGGCGACACGGAGGAGAGCGCCGAGATCGTCCGCCGGATCAAGGCGGGCGACGGGCGGGCGCTGTGGCACCAGGACGGCGGCTCGGTCGAGAAGTACAAGCAGCTGGTCGAGGACCTCGACCGGTCGGTCGGCGAGGTGCTGAAGGCGCTGAAGCGCTCCGGCCAGGAGGACAACACCCTGGTGGTGTTCTCCAGCGACAACGGCGGCGAGCGGTTCTCGTACAACTGGCCGCTGTCGGGGAACAAGGCGTCGCTGCAGGAGGGCGGCATCCGGGTCCCGAACATCGCCCGCTGGCCCGCCCGTCTGGAGGGCGGCCAGGTCAGCCACGTCCCGGTGTTCAGCCCGGACTGGACGGCGACGCTGCTGGAGGTGGCCGGGACACGGCCGCACCGGGCGTACCCGCTGGACGGCGTGAGCCTGGCCGGATACCTGCTGCGCGGCGAGAAGCCGGCCCAGCGGGACCTGTTCTGGCGGGTGCGCGGGGAGCGGGCGCTGCGCCGGGGCGACTGGAAGTACTACCGCGGCAAGGCGGGCCGGGACCAGCTGTTCAACCTGGCCGGTGACGTCCGCGAGCAGGCCGACAAGGCGGCCGTGGAGCCGGCCCGGCTGGCGGAGCTGCGGGCGGCCTGGGAGAAGACCGACGCGGGGCTGCTGCCGTACCCGGTCTGAGCCGGGAGGGGTTCCGGCGCCGTGCGGGCGCCCCCTGGGCAGGGGGCGCCCGGGCAGCGGCGCGGGCTTCCTCGCGGCGGGCCGGGGCGCGGTCACTCCGCGGCGGAGCCCGCCTTCGCGCCCAGGCCCGCGCCGTCGGGGGCGGTCAGGGTCAGCGTGCCGCCCTGGACCTTCCACGTGAGCGGGCCGCTGCCCAGCAGGCCGGTCAGGGTGCGCTCGACCTCGCCCTCCGGGCCCTGGCAGGCCATCCGGGTCGTGGTGAGCGGCCCGAAGACGACGGTGGCCCCGTCGACGGTGGCCTTGGAACTGAACCGGTTGCAGCCGAGGCTGCCGCTCGCGGCGCCGTCTGCGGCGAGGGTGAAGCGGGCCTTGCCGGCCGCCGCGGCCGGCACGGACGACACGCTCTCGCCGCTGATCAGGGACTCGACGGTCCACTCGGTGACGGTCAGCGGGGCGTCCGGGTCGGCGGGTGCGGAGGTCATGGCGAGGGTGCTCCCGTCGGCGGTCTTCAGGGTGAGCCGGTCGGGGCCGCGGTCGAGGGTGAGCCGGCCCCGGAACAGCTTGGCGAACTCGATCTCGAACGCCTGGTTCTCGCAGGCCATGGTGGTCGACATGCCGGGGGTGACGGTCAGGGCGGCCCCGCCCTCGGGGACCACCTTCGCCGTGAAGCCGTTGCAGCCGTAGTTGCCCTTGGCCTCGTCCCCGGCGAGGTCGAGGCGGGCCGCGGCGGGCGCGTGGAGCGTCCGGCCGCCGGTCGTCAGGGACTCGACGCGCCAGGAGCCCTGGCCGCCGGGCGGCTGATCGGCCGGCTCCTCCCCCGCTCCGCCGCCGCAGGCGGCGAGGGCGAGGACGAGGGCCAGGCCGGGGGTGAGGTTCCGGAGAGTACGCATGCCCCTGTGACGGAACGGCCGCCGGAGCGGTTCCGCCCGGCTCGTGGGCCGGACGGGCCGGTTCCGCGCGGCTCGTCGGCGGGCCGGCCCGGTTCCGCGGCTCGTCGGCGGGCCGGCCCGGTTCCGCTCAGCTCATCAGCGGGAGCAGCGCCGACAGGTCGGCCCGCTCCCCGCCGGCCCGCACCAGGGCCGCGTCGAGCGCGTCCGCCCAGCGCGTCCGGCCGGTCGCGAGCCGGATCCACGTCAACGGGTCGGTCTCCACCACGTTCGGCGGGGTGCCGCGGGTGTGGCGGGGCCCCTCGATGCACTGGACCACCGCGAACGGGGGGATCCGTACCTCGACCGACCCGCCCGGCGCCCGTACCGCGAGGGCGTCGGCGAGCAGCCGGGTGCAGGCGGCCAGGGCCTGGCGTTCGACGGGGATCTCCAGCCCGGCGGCCCGGTTCAGGTCGTCGGTGTGGACCACCAGCTCCACGGTGCGGGTGACCATGAAGTCGGCGAGGGTCATGTTCCCGATCCACAGGTCGAGCACGCGGTGGCCCGGGTGGGCGTCGAGGGCCTCGGCCAGCCGGGCGGCCGCCCGCTCGTACAGCTCGGGCAGCGGGGCGCCGACCAGGGTCTCCCGGGCCGCCTCCGAGATCCTTCCGGCGAGGGAGGCGGTGGCGAAGGGCCACTCGACGGCCGGCAGCCCGGCGACGGCGGCCGGCGGCCGGTCCAGGCCCGCCGCGAGGGAGTCCGCGATCCACGCGACGTGCGCGGCGAGGTCGGCGATGGTCCAGTCCCCGAGCCCGCTGGGCCGCGCCAGCTGCCCGGGGGGCAACTGCCCCACCGCGCGGGCGACATGGCCGAACTGCGCGGTGACGGCCGCGCGGATCTTGGCGGGGTCGTAGGCGCGTTGCTTCTTCCTGGCGGGCGGCATGGCCCCGACCCTACTCGGCGGCCTTCTCCGGCCCGGGGAACACCGGGGCAGCGGTGTCGAAGACGGCACCGGCGGCCGGGACGCCCACGCCGCGCCAGGTGAAGGGCAGTCCGCGGGCCGTGTCGGGGTCCGGGCCGTCCATCAGCTGGAAGTGCAGGTGCGGTTCGGTGGAGTTGCCCGAGTTGCCGCAGTCGGCGAGGCGCCGGCCCGCCGCGACGCGGTCTCCCGGGCGCACCGTGAGGGAGCCGCGGCGCAGGTGGGCGTAGAGGGCGTACCTGCCCTCGCCGAGGTCCAGGACCAGGTGGTTGCCGAGGACCGGGCCGACGCCCCCGAGGTCGCGGAAACCGCCGGCGAGGAGCATCTGGTAGAGCGCGGCCGGACCGGAGTTGCGGCTCAGGTGGTCGCGCGCCCGGTCGCTCGTACGGACCACGGTGGCATCCGCGACGGCGAGCACCGGGGCGCCGAAGGCGGGGAAGTCGTCGGGGCGGCGGACCAGCGGCCGGAAGGTGGCGAAGGCGGGCCGCTCCCGGCCGGAGCCCGGCTCCCCCTCGGCCACGAGGTCGATGGCGCATGCCTGCCCGTAGCGGTGCGTGCCGTGGCTGGGCGTCCGGTCGGCCGGACTGTTGAGTGCCGACCAGCGCCCCGAGACGGGCGGTTCGACCTCGATCGGCGGCTCGCCGGTGCGGGCACCGCGCGCCGCCCCCGCCCCGACGGCCGCGTGGAGCAGCGCGCCGGCTCCGGCGCACAGCAGGAACCAGAGCATGCCGAAGGGCAGGCCGACGGTGAGGTCGACCGCGATCATGGCGAACGCGAGGACCAGCAGGATCCGGTAGAGGATGTGGAAGGGCTTGGGCACGGCGGGTTCACCTCACGGGGTCGCGGCGGAGAGCAGGACCAGGAGCGGGACCACGCGCGCGCCGGGGACCTCGTGGCGGCCCCGGCCGACCGGGTGCACCCAGCCGGCGGCGGTCAGCTGGCGCAGGTGGTGGTAGACCTGCCCGCTCGTGCCGACCCCGTCGAGGGCGGTCAGCTCGGCGGCGGTGCGCCGGCCGGCCAGGATCTCGCGCAGCAGCCGCAGCCGTACGGGGCTGCCGAGGGCCGCCAGGGACTCGGCGGTGCCCGCGCCGCCGGCCCCGCCGTGGGCTTCTTCCTCGGAGGCGTCGTGCGCCGCGCCGCCGAGGAGGGAGCCGGTGACCGCGGCCTGCTGCCACTCGTACCGCTCTCCGGTGGGCAGGGTGACGGCGCCCGTGAACAGGACCCCGCCCTCGTCGGCGCCGAGCGCGCCGAGCTGCTCCTTCCAGCCCTCCAGGGCCCAGAAGTCCCCCTCGGCGGGCTCCGGCCGGGCGGCGGCCCGGCGCCCGGACTCCACCTCGGTCAGGCGGCGTTCCAGCTCCGCGACACGCTCCTCAAGCTCCATGACTCGAAACTACGTGATGACGTAATCACGCACAAGGCCGGTACGAGCCGTCCGGACACGAACGGGCCCCCGCCCGGAACGCGTCCGGACGGGGGCCCGCGACGGAGCGGGATCAGGCGAGGAGCGCCGGGATCGTCGCCTCGTGGGCCTCGCGGAGTTCGGCCAGCGGGAGCGTGAACTCGCCCTGGACCTCGATCTCGTCGCCGTCCACCACGCCGATGCGGGCGGCCGGCAGACCCCGCGCCCCGCACATGTCGGTGAAGCGCAGCTCCTCGCTGCGCGGAACGGACACGATGGCCCGGCCCGCGGACTCGGAGAACAGGAAGGTGAAGGCGTCCAGGCCCTCGGGGACCACGATCCGCGCACCGTTGCGGCCGCGCAGACAGGACTCGGTGAGCGCCTGGATCACACCGCCGTCGGACAGGTCGTGCGCGGCGTCGACCATGCCGTCGCGGGAGGCGGAGATCAGGATCTCGCCGAGCAGCCTCTCGCGGCCCAGGTCCACCTTCGGCGGCATGCCGCCGAGGTGGTCGTGGACGACCTGGGACCAGGCCGAACCGCCGAACTCCTCGGCCGTGTCGCCCAGCAGGTAGAGCAGCTGGCCGGGCTCCGCGAACGCCATGGGCGTCCGGCGGTTGACGTCGTCGATCACACCGAGGACCGCCACGACCGGGGTCGGGTGGATCGCGGTGGAGCCCGTCTGGTTGTAGAGCGAGACGTTGCCGCCGGTGACCGGGGTGCCCAGCTCCAGGCAGCCGTCCGCGAGACCGCGGGTGGCCTCGGCGAACTGCCACATGACGTCCGGGTCCTCGGGCGAGCCGAAGTTCAGGCAGTTCGAGATCGCGAGGGGCTTGGCACCGGTCGCGGCGACGTTGCGGTACGACTCGGCCAGCGCGAGCTGCGCGCCGGTGTACGGGTCGAGCTTGGCGAAGCGGCCGTTGCCGTCGGTGGCCATGGCGACGCCGAGGTTGGTCTCCTCGTCGATGCGGATCATGCCCGCGTCCTCGGGCTGCGCCAGGACGGTGTTGCCCTGCACGAACCGGTCGTACTGGTCGGTGACCCACGACTTCGAGGCCTGGTTCGGGGAGGAGACCAGCGCGAGCACCTGCGCGCGCAGCTCGGCCGAAGTGGCCGGGCGCGGAAGCTTGTTCGCGTCGTCCGCCTGGAGCGCGTCCTGCCACTGCGGGCGGGCGTACGGGCGGTGGTAGACGGGGCCCTCGTGGGCGACGGTGCCCGGGGGCACGTCCACGATCTGCTCGCCGTGCCAGAAGATCTCCAGGCGCTCGCCCTCGGTCACCTCACCGATGACGGTGGCGATGACGTCCCACTTCTCGCAGATCTCCATGAACCGGCCGACGTGACGCGGCTCGACGATCGCGCACATGCGCTCCTGCGACTCGCTCATGAGGATCTCCTCGGGCGAGAGCGTCGCGTCGCGCAGCGGGACGGTGTCCAGCTCGACCCGCATGCCGCCGGAACCGGCCGAGGCCAGCTCGCTCGTGGCGCAGGAGAGCCCGGCGCCGCCGAGGTCCTGGATGCCCGCGACCAGCTTCTCCTTGAAGATCTCCAGGGTGCACTCGATGAGGAGCTTCTCCTGGAAGGGGTCGCCGACCTGGACGGCGGGGCGCTTGGTCGGCTTCGAATCGTCGAAGGTCTCGGACGCGAGGACCGAGACGCCGCCGATGCCGTCGCCGCCGGTGCGGGCGCCGTAGAGGATGACCTTGTTGCCGGGGCCGGAGGCCTTGGCGAGGTGGATGTCCTCGTGCCTCATCACGCCGATGCAGCCGGCGTTGACCAGCGGGTTGCCCTGGTAGCAGGCGTCGAAGACGACCTCGCCGCCGATGTTCGCCAGCCCCAGGCAGTTGCCGTAGCCGCCGATGCCCGCGACGACGCCCGGCAGGACGCGCTTGGTGTCGGGGTGGTCGGCCGCGCCGAAGCGCAGCGGGTCCACGACGGCGACCGGGCGGGCGCCCATGGCCAGGATGTCGCGGACGATGCCGCCGATGCCGGTGGCCGCGCCCTGGTAGGGCTCGATGTACGAGGGGTGGTTGTGCGACTCGACCTTGAAGGTGACCGCGTATCCCTGGCCGACGTCGACGACGCCGGCGTTCTCGCCGATCCCGACGAGCATCGCGTCGTTCTCGGGGATCTTCTCGCCGAACTGCTTCAGGTGGACCTTGCTGCTCTTGTACGAGCAGTGCTCGGACCACATGACCGAGTACATGGCGAGCTCGGCGCCCGTGGGGCGGCGGCCGAGGATCTCCCGGATGCGGGCGTACTCGTCCTCCTTGAGGCCGAGTTCCTTCCAGGGCTGGGCCGCGTCCGGGGTCTCCGCGGCGTTCTTGACCGTGTCCAGGCTCATGCGTTGACCAGCTTCTTCAGGACCGACGTGAAGAACGGGATGCCGTCGGTGCGGCCGGTGCCGACCAGCGGCTCCACCGCGTGCTCGGGGTGCGGCATGAGGCCGACGATGTTGCCCCCGGCGTTGCTGATGCCGGCGATGTCGCGGAGCGACCCGTTGGGGTTGCCGGCTCCGTCGGCGGCGTCGCCGTCGACGACGTAGCGGAAGGCCACGCGGCCCTCGGCCTCCAGTTCGTCGAGCGTGCGCTCGTCGGCGGTGTAGCGGCCGTCCACGTTCTTGAGCGGGATGGAGATCTCCTGGCCGGCGGTGTAGTCGCCGGTCCACGCGGTCTCCGCGTTCTCCACCCGCAGCTTCTGGTCGCGGCAGATGAAGTGCAGGTGGTTGTTCCGGAGCATCGCCCCCGGCAGCAGGTGCGCCTCGGTGAGGATCTGGAAGCCGTTGCAGATGCCGAGGACGGGCATGCCGCCCCTGGCCTGCTCGATGATGGTCTCCATCACCGGCGAGAAGCGGGAGATGGCCCCGGCGCGCAGGTAGTCCCCGTAGGAGAAGCCGCCCGCGAGGACGACCGCGTCGACCTGGTGCAGGTCCTTGTCGCGGTGCCAGAGCGAGACGGGCTCGGCCCCCGCGAGGCGGATGGCGCGCAGCGAGTCACGGTCGTCGAGCGTTCCGGGGAACGTGACGACTCCGATGCGAGTGGTCACCGTCAGGCCTCGACCTTCACGGTGAAGTCTTCGATGACGGTGTTGGCGAGGAACGTTTCGGCCATCGTGTGGATGCGGTCGAGGGCGGCCTGGTCGACCGGTCCCTCCACCTCCAGTTCGAAACGCTTCCCCTGGCGGACGTCGGCGATCCCGTCGAAGCCCAGACGCGGCAGTGCACGCTGCACCGCCTGGCCCTGGGGGTCGAGGATCTCCGGCTTGAGCATGACGTCGACTACGACGCGTGCCACTGGCACTCCCGTGTGGTGGTTGGTGCGAAGGCGGTTCCCTCAGCGTACCCGGCGAAAATTTCTACGCGGGTAGATATCCTTCGACCGTGATCCCCGGAGGGATTCGGCTTCACCAACGCTTCGCAAAATCCCCCGGAAAACCACGCCCCCGGCATTGCGGCGGGACACGCGGAGAGAATTAACTGGGCTTCGCAATGCAATGGGAATCAAGGTACAAAGGAATCACCCGGTGCGAGTGACTTTTGCCGCTTCGCAACGGGGACGGAAAGATGCATTGCTCCGAAACATCCACACAGGCGACATCACCGCACGTCAGTAGGCGGTGGTGATCGCGCGAAGGGACCGATATCCGTGGCGCAGCGCGTAGTAGTCACGCTCTCCGACGACATCGACGGCGGAGAAGCGGCGGAAACGGTCGTGTTCGCTCTGGACGGTAAGTCGTACGAGATCGACCTCAATCCGGCCAACGCAAAGAAACTGCGGAAGGGCCTCGCCCCCTTCATGGCCGCCGGCCGGCGGCAGTCCCGCTCCGGGAGGGCCTTCAAGCACACGGCCATCGCACCGGACCCCGCGGTCGTCCGGGCCTGGGCCCGGTCCAACCAGCACGAGGTGCCGCCGCGCGGCCGCATCCCCAAGAGGATCTACGAGGCGTACAACGCGGCCCACTGAGAGCCGATTTGCCATCCACCCCCCTGTGTCGGCTAGTGTGTGGATCACGCCGAGGGGCGAGGCCGCAGGTCAAAGCCCCCCAGGTCGTGCGGGTGTAGTTCAGTAGTAGAACATCCCTCTTCCAGAGGGAAGGCGCAGTGTGCGATTCCTGTCACCCGCTCTGCATCGCTTTACCGGCCACCACAGTGGATCAGGTAGAGTGATGCACGCATTGCCGAGCGCGTAGTTCAGCGCGGCGCATGCGGACGTAGCTCAGTTGGTAGAGCACCACCTTGCCAAGGTGGATGTCGCGAGTTCGAGTCTCGTCGTCCGCTCAGAGTGAGAAGGCCCCGGTCATTGCGACCGGGGCCTTCTTCGTGTGTCCGTCCTTTCGGGACGGACCGCCCCGAGTCACCGGTCGGCGGCGCGCCTGACAAATGTCATCGGTGGCCATGACAGCGCGCACTGCCCGGCCTTTCCGGGCGCCGCGAGGCTGGAGACATGACTGACACCGTGATCGACGCCGAGGACCTGCGCCGCGGCTACTCGGGGGGCTTCGAAGCCGTCCGGGGCGTCTCCTTCTCCGTGCGGCGCGGCGAGATCTTCGCCCTGCTCGGCACCAACGGCGCTGGCAAGACCTCCACCGTGGAGCTGCTGGAGGGGCTGGCCGCACCGAGCGGCGGGCGGGTGCGGGTCTTCGGGCTGGACCCGTACACGCGGCGGGCCGAGGTCCGCCCCCGTACCGGCGTCATGCTCCAGGAGGGCGGATTCCCCTCCGACCTGTCCGTCGCCGAGACGGTACGGATGTGGGGCGGGGTCACCTCCGGCGCCCGGCCGGCGGCGCAGGCGCTGGAGCTGGTGGGGCTGGGCGCGCGCGCCCCCGTACGGGTCAAGCAGCTGTCCGGCGGCGAACGGCGGCGCCTGGACCTGGCGATGGCCCTGCTGGGGCGGCCCGAGGTGCTGTTCCTCGACGAACCGACCACCGGCATGGACCCGGAAGGGCGCCGGGACACCTGGGCGCTGGTACGGGAACTGCGGGCGCAGGGCACCACGGTGCTGCTCACCACGCACTACCTGGAGGAGGCCGAGGAGCTCGCGGACCGCCTCGCGATCCTCCACGAGGGCGAGCTCGTCCTGACCGGCACCCCGGCCGAGGTGACGGCGACCCGGCCGGCCCGGATCCGCTTCGCCCTGCCGGCGGACGTGCCCCCGGCCCGGCTGCCGCTGACGCTGCGCGCGGCCGCGCACGGCCGGGACGTGGAGATCCGTACCGAACGGCTCCAGGGCGACCTGACCGAGCTGCTGCGCTGGGCCCACGACCACGGCGTGGAACTCGGCGGGCTCGACGCCCGCTCCGCCTCCCTGGAAGAGGCGTTCCTGGAGATCGCGCAGCACCGCCGGAGCGCCGACGGCCGCAGCGGGAACACGAGGGCGGGGGCCCGGTGAACACCATGACCCTGAACCCCGGGCGCCTCGCCGCGCTCGGCCGCTGCGAGCTCACGCTGCTGGTGCGCAACCGGGCCGCGCTGAGCGTGGCGCTGCTGATGCCGCTGGTGATGGTGTTCGTCCTGCGCACGTCGGTGACCGGCCTGGACGGTGCCAGGGCCATCGGGGAGGCCACCCTGACCGGCGGGATCGGCATGGTGCTGCTGCTCGTCGTCTACATGAACCTCGTCTCCGCCTACGTCGCCCGGCGCGAGGAGCTCGTCCTCAAGCGGCTGCGGACCGGCGAGGCGGGCGACCTGGAGATCCTCGCCGGGACCGCGCTGCCCGCCGCCGTCCTGGCCCTCGGCCAGATCGCCATCCTCGTCGTCGCGGGGTCCCTCGCGCTCGACGTGCCGCTGCCGCGTGAACCGCTGCTGATCGCCGCCGCCGTTCCCGCCGGGATCGTGCTGCTGGCCGGGATGTCCGCGCTGACCGGCGCCGTCACCCGGAACGTGGAGAGCGCGGGCATCACCACGCTGCCGCTGTTCCTGCTGACGTCGCTCGGCTCGGGACTGTTCGTGCCGGCGGACGTGCTGCCGGACGCGCTGGCCTCGTTCTGCGAACTGCTGCCGCTCAGCGGTGTGATGGCCCTGGTGCGGGCCGGCTGGTCCGGGGGCGCCGCGGACGGGGACCTGGCGGCGGCCGCGCTGACCACGCTGGCCTGGACGGCGATCAGCGTGTTTGCTGTTCAGCGGTGGTTCCGCTGGGAACCGCGCCGCTAGGACGCGGGACGAGCCGGGGGGAGGCGCCGTGTCGAAGCTGACCGGCTGGTGGAGGAACCGCAGCAGTGCGGGGAAGGTCGAGCTGTACACGCGCTGGTCGTTCCACTTCTTCGTGCTGATCGAGATCACGACGATCGGCCTCGCCGCGCTGGGGACCATGACCGCCACCAGGTCGGCGCTGCTGCCCGTCTCGCTCTTCCTCGGCGTGTGCGTCCACTCCGTCCTGTGCGGGGTGCTCTCCTCCAGGGCGCTGGACTGGCACGTGGAGCGGCGCGAACGGCCGACGCGGCTCGCCGTGGCCGCCGTGACCGTGACCGCCGCGGTGTGCCTGGCCGTACTCCTCCTGCGCCGGGCCGGGCTGAGCGGGCCCCCGGAGACGGCTCCGACGCTGGTCGTGGGTCTGGCGTGCTTCACCTGCGGCTCGGTGGTCCTGTGCATGCGCAAGGTCCGCCACATGCTGCTGACGGCCCCCGCCATGGCGCTGGGCACCGCGCTGGCGATGCTCGGCATGGGCCTGCCCGCCGGGGAGGCCCTCGGGTACGGCGTCGGCATCCTGCTGAGCGGCCTCTTCCTCGTCGCCGCCTGCGGGTTCTCGGCCTGGCTGGTGCGGGCCGTACGGGAACTGGACCATTCGCGGGAGCTCCAGGCCCAGCTGGCGGTCGCCGAGGAGCGGCTGCGCTTCGGCCGGGACCTGCACGACGTGATGGGGCGCAACCTCGCGGTGATCGCCCTCAAGAGCGAGCTGGCCGTCCAGCTGGCCCGGCGCGAACGCCCGGAGGCGGTGGACCAGATGATCGAGGTGCAGCAGATCGCCCGCGACTCCCAGCGGGAGGTACGGGACGTCGTGCGCGGCTACCGCGAGGCCGACCTGGCGGTGGAGCTGGAGGGCGCGCGGGGCGTGCTGAGCGCCGCCGGGATCGACTGCCGGGTGGAACTGCGGGACCGCCGGCCGCTGCCCCCGGCGGTGCAGTCGGCGCTGGGCTGGGTGGTACGGGAGGCCACCACGAACGTGCTCCGGCACGGGGAGCCGCGGCACTGCGTGATCCGGCTCGCGGCCGTGGACGCCGGGGAGGACCTGGTCCTGGTCGTGGAGAACGACGGGGCGCCCGCCGTGGCCCCGCCGGGCGACGGCGGGCACGGCTCGGGGCTGGCCGGGCTCCGCGAACGGCTGGCCGCACTGGACGGCACCCTGGAGGCCGGCCCCGCGCCCGGCGGCCGCTTCCGGGTCCGGGCCGAGATCCCCGCGCGGCGGCTGCGCGGCGACGCGAAGGACGAAGAAGAGGAGGTGCGGGTGTGAACCCCGTACGCGTGCTGCTCGCCGACGACGAGCACCTGATCCGCGGGGCGCTGGCCGCCCTGCTCGCGCTGGAGGACGACCTGCTGGTGGTCGCGCAGGCGGCTTCGGGGCCCGAGGCCCTGGCGATGGCCCGCGCCCACCGGCCGGACGTGGCGGTGCTGGACCTCCAGATGCCGGGGGCGGACGGTGTGAGCGTGGCCACATCGCTGCGGACCGAACTCCCCGGCTGCAAGACCATGATCGTGACGAGCCACGGCCGTCCCGGCCATCTGAAGCGGGCCCTGGCGGCCGGGGTGCGGGCCTTCGCCCCCAAGACCGTCTCGGCGCAGCGGCTGGCGGAGCTGATCCGGACCGTGCACGCCGGAGGGCGTTATGTGGACCCGGAGTTGGCGGCCGACGCGATCAGCGCGGGGGATTCGCCGCTGACCGCCCGGGAGGCGGAGGTGCTCGAACTCGCGGCGGACGGGGCGCCGGTCGCGGAGATCGCGGAGCGGGCCTCGCTGACGCAGGGGACCGTACGGAACTACCTGTCCTCGGCGGCGACGAAGCTGGGGGCCGAGAACCGGCACACGGCGGTGCGTCTCGCACGGGAGCGGGGTTGGGTATAGTGGGTACCGCGCTACGGCGCATGCGGACATAGCTCAGTTGGTAGAGCACCACCTTGCCAAGGTGGATGTCGCGCGTTCGAGTCGCGTTGTCCGCTCAGCGCAAGAAGCCCCCCGGCCACTGGCCGGGGGGCTTCTTCGTGTCTCAGGTCCCGGTGGCCGCGGTCCACGACAGGCCGGTGAGCCGCTCGTACGCCTCGACGTACTTGGCGCGGGTCCGCTCGACGACCTCCTGCGGCAGTGCGGGCGGCGGGAGTTCGCCCTTGGGGTCCCAGCCGGAGGCGGGGGAGGCCAGCCAGTCGCGGACGTACTGCTTGTCGAAGGACGGCTGGCTGTGGCCCGGCTCCCACTGGTCGGCGGGCCAGAAGCGCGAGGAGTCCGGGGTCAGGACCTCGTCGGCGGCGACCAGGGTGCCGTCCGCGAAGCCGAACTCGAACTTGGTGTCGGCCAGGATGATCCCGCGCTCGCGGGCGATGTCCCGGGCGCGGCCGTACACGGCGAGGGTCGCCTGGCGCAGCAGGGCGGCGGTCTCGGCGCCGACGGTGCGCGCGACCTCCTCGTACGAGACGTTCTCGTCGTGCTCGCCTACGGCGGCCTTGGCGGCCGGGGTGAAGATCGGGGCGGGCAGCTCGGAGCCGTCCACGAGCCCCTCGGGGAGGGCGAGTCCGCAGACCGTACGGGTCTTCTCGTACTCGGCGAGGCCGGAGCCGGTGAGGTAGCCGCGGGCCACGCACTCGACCGGGACCATGTCGAGGTTCCGGCAGATCAGCGTGCGGCCGGCCCAGTCCGCCGGGGCGCCGGCGGGCAGTTCGGTGGAGACGACGTGGTGGGGGACCAGCTCGGCCAGCTGGTCGAACCACCAGAGGGACAGCTGGGTGAGGACGCGGCCCTTGTCCGGGATCTCGGTGGGGAGCACCCAGTCGAATGCGGACATCCGGTCGCTGGCGACCATGACGAGGTGGCCGTCCCCGTCGCGGTAGAGGTCGCGGACCTTGCCGGTGTGGAGGTGGACGAGGCCCGGCACCTGGACCGGCTCGGGCTTTTCGACGAATCCGGACACGGGGTCTCCCTGTGGTTCTGTACGAGCGCACCCCCATTCTCCCGCACGGAGGCCCCCGCACCGCCCGGGGGGTCAGTCGTGCTTGCAGATCCGGTCGAGGAGGTTGGCGGTGGCCCGCTGGACCCGCTCGTCGACGTGGCCCGGCCGGTCGAGCGCCGGGGACCAGGCGAAGGTGCCGGAGGCGAAGACGAGCGCGCCGCTCGGGGCGCGGTAGAGCGAGGTCTCCTGGTGGCGCCGGTGGCCCTCGCCGTCGAGGTACGGGGAGTGCGCGAGCAGGATGCGGTCCTGGTGCTCGGGGAGCTGCGTGCGCGGGAAGTAGCGGTCGGCCTCGCCCGCGACCAGGCCGGGCAGTTCGTCGTTCTCGCCGGCGCCGGTGGAATCCCAGATCCAGTGCGTCGCGTTGCGCACGATGAGGGGCTCGGGCTCGGGGACCCGCCCCGCGTACTGGATGCCGAGGAGCTGCTGTTCGGGGCGGTCGACCTCGCGCCAGAGGCTGGAGCGTCCGGGGCCGCGGCGTTTTCGGCAGGTGAGGAGCCGGTCGTCGACCCCGGAGGGGGACGGGCCCAGTTCCACCTGCCAGTACATGGTGTTCGCGGAGAGGAAGACCAGCGAGGTGCCGTGCTCGCGGGCGCGCTCGGCGGTGCGGCGCATCGGGGCCGACCAGTACTCGTCGTGGCCGGGGAAGACCAGGCCCCGGTAGCGGGTCGGGTCGACGCGGCCGGAGTGCAGGTCGCGGGTGTCGGCGTAGGCGAGGTCGTAGCCATAGCGCTCGGCCCAGCGGATGAAGTCGTAGGCGTGGCCGACGTGCAGGGGCAGGCCGGCGCCCGCGTAGGGGCGGTCGAAGGAGACGGTGATGGCGGCGTCCCGCTCGCCGAGCAGCCGCCCCTCCTCGTCCCAGGCGTGGTAGAGGCTGGCGCCGGTGCGGCCGTCCTCGGGGTAGAGGTTGTAGGCCTGCCAGGTGATGTCGGGGAGCAGGAGCAGCAGGTCGGCGGGGTGGTCGTCGCGGACCGTGAAGGGGACGTGGGAGCGGTAGCCGTCGACGGTGGTCAGGACCGCCACGTACGCCCCGACGCTCCAGTAGCTCGGGACCTGGAGGCGCCAGGACATCCACCAGTGGTGGCAGGAGACGGTGCGGTCGGCGGCGAGGGGGGCCGGCTGGACGATGCCGGAGAGCCGGGGGCTGGTGGTGATCTTGGAAGCCCCGTCGCCGCCGTAATGGCCGATCCGGTAGACGTCGACGGAGAACTGCTGGGGCGGGTCGACGGTGATGTGGAAGTCGATGGCCTCGCCGGGGGTGACGGCGCCGGTGGAGGTGAAGCCCTTGATCTGGCGGTGCACGTCGTCGGCGGTGCGGGGGCCGCCGTTGCTCCGGGCGCGGGGGATCCGGCCGGTGCCCGCGGCCGCGGCGGCCGGGTCCACGTACCAGGGCACGACCTGGCCGGTGTCGTCGAAGTACAGCTCGCTGCCCCGGAACCAGGGCAGGGGCCCCTGCCCGAAGGGGTCGTTCACCGCGTGCGCGAGCGCACCTGACTCCCAACGCCGGATCTGGTCCGCACCCATGACCTCTCCCCTCCCTCGCTCCCCCGAACGGGCATGCACCGGGCCGTCGCGCCGGCACTGTTTCCGGTCACCGTTCAGGTCACCGTTTCCGGTCACCGGACCGCGACCGGTCCCAGCACATCACATAACGCACGCACTCCGTCACCGTTCGTCGCGAATTGACGTGAGTGGAACATTCCCGTCCGCTTGCCTGTACGAGCCGTGGCCGGCGGCGCGGCCCGTCCGGACGCGGGGTCAGACCAGCCGGACGGGCTTTTCCGGGCGCACGCCCAGGTCCGCGAGCCAGTCCCGCAGCGGCCCCGGGTCGCCGTCCTCGACCAGCGACAGCACGCGCGGCGCCAGATCGGAACGACGGGCTCCGCCGACCAGCAGGACCGGCCCGTCGAGCCAGTCCAGCCCGGGGGCGGCGCCGGCCGAGTCCACCGCCGCGCAGCACACCATCGCGGTCACGTGGTCGGCCAGCAGGTCCCGGCCGCTGCGGGGCGGCTGCAGCGGGAACAGCGGTACGGCGTCCGCGCCACGGGCCTTCCCGGCCCCGTCGGCCGGGCCCGAGGCGCGCTCCTCGCGGGCCAGGTCCCCGCTGAGGCGGCCGGCCAGCGCCTCGCCGGGCGCGCCGTCGCCGGCGGGATCCGTGAGGTAGCCCAGCACCCGTTCCAGCGTGGGCCCGGTGAAGGCGTCCGGGGGGGCCGGAGCGGTGCCCGCGGGGGCGGCCGCAGCGGGGACCGGCGTACCGGGGGCGGTCTTGCCGGGGGCGCCCGCGGGGACGGCCGGGGCGGAAACCGCCGGGGCCGCGGCGCCCGCGGGGGCGGACAGGGCGTCCAGGGCCGAGTGCAGGCGGGCCGCCTCGGTGCGCCACTTGCGGTCCACGACCTCCTCCGGGTACGCCGTCCAGTCCACGGGGGACCAGTCGGGCCCGGGCTCGGACGGGCCGCCGTGGAAGAGGCGGGCGGCCAGCAGCGACGTCGCCTCGTCGATCGCCCCGGGCTGGTCCAGCAGGTCACAGGCGGGCCGCTCGCCGAGGCGCGAGGTGAACCCCTCGGCCAGCCGGTCCCGCCGGGACAGCTCGGTCAGCGCGGAGACCACCCCGGCGTCGAGGTGCGCCGGCCAGCGGCCCATCCGCCAGGCGGGCAGCGCGACCCGGGTCAGCAGCCGGTCCCAGCCCGCGTAGGCGAGGCCGACCTGCTCCTGGGCGACGATGCGCAGCCCGTAGTCCACACCCTGTGCACGGTCCGAGGCTGCCGCGGCCACGCCGCGCTCCATCTCGGCGGCGTCCACCCGGCACAGCCGCAGCAGCAGCCGCGCGGGCCCGGCGATCCAGCCGAGGCCGGGCCGGCCGCCCACGTCCACGGCGGCGTCCAGCCCGCGTACGAAGCCGCGCGCGTCGGCTATGTCGGGGTGCGCGGAGGGGCCCGTACCGGCGACGACGGGGGCGAGGACGGCCCGGAGCTCCGCGACCCGCATCCACCACAGGAACGGCGAGCCGATCACCAGCACCGGGGCCGCCCCCGGCTGCGATTCCGGCCCCGCGGACCTGCCGCCGCGGCGGTGCGCGGCGTGGGTTCGGTCCTCGAGCCAGCTGTCGCAGTCCGGGGTCAGGGCTATCGCCGAGGGCGCCGGTACGTCCATCCGGTCGGCCAGGTCGCGCACCAGCCGGTACAGGTCGGGAGCGGCGCTCTCCGACAGCGGGACGGTCGGGGTCACGGCGGGACTCGCCCGCAGCACCACCGCGGCGAAGGCCCCCCAGACGAGCAGGACCACCACGGCGGCCGCGCAGACGGCCAGGGTCACCGCGGGCCAGGGGTCACCGGCCAGCCGGCCCGTCATCCGGGCGGCGACCAGCACCACCGCGAGGGCGGCGGGCAGCAGCCCGACGGCCAGGGCCCTGCTGCGTACCCGCAGCACGGCCAGGGCGCGGGAACGCGCGGACGGCACGCCCACTTCCATGATCGAACCGGTTCCGGACACGGCCGGACCTCACCCCCTCTGCCCTGCGGCGGCTTTGCTCACTCCCCCACTGTGACACCCGCCCCTGACATCGCAATGCCGGTGGGCCAAGTGCCGGAATGCTTGCGCCGCACCCTAGTTGGGGCACGCCCGGACGTCAGGCAGACCGGGTGACGATCACCCGATGGAATGGCTTTGGGTAAAGGTGGGTGCGTTCGAACGCGGCCGGATGCAATCGCCCGGGGACATGCCGGCGGGCCCGGACGCACCTCGTGCGTACCGGGCCCGCGGTTCCACCTCGACGCGGCTCAGCGCCCTTCGGCCGCCCTGGCCGCGATGTCCGTACGGTGCTGGGAGCCGTCCAGCCGGATCCGCGCGACGGCCTTATACGCCTTCTCGCGGGCCTGCACCAGATCGAAACCGGTCGCCGTCACCGACAGCACGCGGCCGCCCGCACTGACGACCGCGTCGCCCTCCTGCCGGGTCCCGGCGTGGAGCACGTACGCGTCGGGCGCGTCCAGCTCGGCGACCTCCGCGAGGCCCTCGATGGGGTCCCCGGTGCGCGGGGTCTCCGGGTAGTTGTGCGAGGCGATGACCACGGTGACCGCGGCGTCGTCGCGCCAGCTGAGCGGGGGCTCGGAGTCCAGGGTGCCGTTGGCGGCGTGCAGCAGGACGCCGGCGAGCGGAGTGCGCAGCCGGGCCAGGACCACCTGGGTCTCGGGGTCGCCGAACCGGGCGTTGAACTCGATGACCCGGGTGCCGCGGCCGGTGATCGCGAGCCCCGCGTAGAGCAGTCCGGAGAAGGGGGTGCCGCGGTGGCGCAGCTCGTCGACGGTCGGCTGGAGGACCAGCTCCATGACCTCCTCGACCAGCTTGGGGTCGGCCCAGGGCAGCGGGGAGTACGCGCCCATGCCGCCGGTGTTGGGGCCCTCGTCGCCGTCGAGCGCGCGCTTGAAGTCCTGCGCGGGCTGCAGCGGCACCACGGTGACGCCGTCGGTGATGGCGAAGAGGGAGACCTCGGGGCCGTCGAGGTACTCCTCGATGACCACGCGGTCGCAGGCCACCCCGTGGGCCCGGGCGGCGGCCCGGTCGGAGGTGACCACGACGCCCTTGCCGGCGGCGAGGCCGTCGTCCTTGACGACGTACGGGGCGCCGAAGGCGTCGAGCGCCGCGTCCACCTCCTCGGGCGTGGTGCACACGTAGCTGCGCGCGGTCGGGACCCCGGCTGCGGCCATCACATCCTTGGCGAAAGCCTTGGAACCTTCCAGCTGCGCGGCCGCGGCGGTCGGGCCGAAGCAGGGGATGCCGGCGGCGCGGACGCTGTCGGCGACACCGGCGACGAGTGGCGCCTCCGGGCCGACGACGACCAGGCCGGCGCCGAGCTCGGCGGCCAGCCGGGCCACCGCGGTGCCGTTGAGGGCGTCGACGGGGCGCAGTTCGGCCACCTCGGCGATGCCGGCGTTGCCGGGAGCGCAGTACAGGGCGGAGACGTCGGGGTCGAGGGACAGAGAGCGGCACAGGGCATGTTCGCGGGCGCCGCCGCCGATGACGAGGACCTTCACGCCGCTCAGCCTAGCCGGGACGGCGCGGCCGGATTCGTGCGGCCACCCAACTACGGGGGCCTACTCGTTCGTGTATTCCTCCACAACCGTCGCTCCGAGCTCCCGCACGATGAGGTCGTGACCCGTCAGGGCGCTGTCGACCAGGTCGGGATCGTCCTCCTCGGGGACGTCGTCCTCGGGCGCCACCGGCGGCGCCTGCCGCGCCGGGGGCTGCTGCGAGGGTGACGACTGCTGGGGCTGCGGGGGCTGCTGCGGGTACGGGGCGGCAGGGGCCTGCTGGGCCGGGGCCGGGCTGTAGGCGGGCGGGGCCGGGGCCGCGTACGAGGAGGAGACGGCCGGGGCCGGTCCGCCGCCGCCCACCACGGCCTCGATCTTCCAGTTGACCTGGAACTGCTCGGCGAGGACCGCCTTGAGCACCTCCTCGCTGCCGCTGCTCGCGAAGTTGTCGCGGGCTCCGGCGTTGGGGAAGCCGAGTTGCAGGACGGCGCCGTCGAACCCCGCGACCTGGGCGTTCTGGCTGAGCAGGATCCACGTGAAGCGGCGGCGGTTCTTGACCGCCTCCAGGACGGAGGGCCACATGGCCTGGATCTGCCCGGCGCCGGCGGCCGAGCCCGGGGACGGCGCGGGGGCCGCGGGCCCGGCGGGGGCCTGGGCGGCCGGCGCCGGGGGCTGGGCCTGGGCCTGGTGGGCGGC
>NZ_JBEOXU010000025.1:0-61404 GCF_040296725.1 Streptomyces sp. NPDC002044 | reverse complement strand
CGTCGGATCCGGGGCCGGATCCAGGGCCGGGGCCGGGTCCGACGGGCGCGCGGGGCCGGGCGGGAGCGCCTGGCGGGGCGTGGCCCCGTGCCAGGGCGCGCGGGTGCCGGCGGCGCCGGCCTCCGGGCCGCCGTACGGGTACGAGTACCCCTGCGGGAGGTTCGACCCCTCGGGCCGCGCCTCCTCGACGGCCCTGCGCTGCTCGGTGACCCGGGCGGCGGCGGCCTGCGCCCCGGCCCGGTAGGCGGCGATGGCCCCGGCCCGGGCGGCGGCCTTCAGCTCGGGCCGCTCGTCCGGGCGCTCGGCGGGCCGCTCCGGGGTGATGTGGTCGGTGTAGCGCGGCCCCGTGTCGTAGCCCGGGGCCACGAGCGGCGCGTACCCGGCGTCGCCCGCGCCCGGCCGGGCGGCGGACGGCGCGGCCGCGTCGGGGCCGGTGCGCGGACCGGCGTCCGGGCCCGGTCCCGTCGTGGGGAAGCGGGCGGCGTGGTCGGGGCCGGCGGCGGCCGGACCGTCGAAGCCCTCCAGGCCCGCACCGGGCAGCCCCGCGCCCCCGCCGGGGTACGGACCGGCCGCCGGCCCCTGGTGCGGTGTCGGCAACGGCAACGGTCCCGGCGGCCCAGCGGGAGTCCCGGCACCCGCCCCGGGACCGGTGTACCGCCCCGGGGGCGGGCTCTGGTCCCAGCCCGCGTCAGAGCCGAACCCGGCCCTCGGGACCGGGTCGTACCCGCACAGGGCCTCCTCGGCCGCCCCGGCCGCGAGCCCGGTCAGCACGACCCGCCCGTCGTCGCAGACCAGTACCGTCCGGACGGTGATGTTCCGGTGCGTCCAGCCGTGCGCGTGCAGCACCCGCAGCGCGGTCAGCACGTCCGACGCCACCTCGGCCGCCCGGTACGGGCTCAGCGGCTCGTCCGCGATCAGCGCGGCCAGCGGCCTGGCCGGGACCAGTTCGCTCACTATCCACAGCGAGTCGCCCTCGGCGAACACGTCGAAGACCTGGTCCAGCCTGGGATGGTCCGGAATCGCGGCCGCCGCCTGCGCCGCCTCGATGGCGCGCCGGACGGCGGGCAGTTCCGCCACCCCGCCGCGCCCCGCGGTAGGGGTGACCCGGTGGCCGTCCAGCAGCTCGGCGTCCACGACCTCGGGCAACGGCACCTGCCGTACGAGGACTTCCTGCCCGCTGCGCGTGTCGAAGGCCCGGGTCTCGACCAGCTCGAACTCGTCGGACGGCGGCAACGGCAGACGGTAGCGGTGGGCCAGGATCCGGCCCGCGTACTCCTCCACATCGCCTCCCCCGAGTGCGGCGGCCCCCCATGGCCCCGCTGACACGATACGACGCGCGGGCCGCCCGCGTCCCGGGGTCAGCCCAGCGACCGGAAGGTCTCGAAGGCCGTGTTGCGCATCTGCGTGCACTCCGCGGCGTCCCACTGGTCCGCGGGGCAGCTGATCATGATCGCGTAGCCGTGCTTCGCGTCCATCTTGAAGCCGCGGTTGAGAACCCGGACCTTGATGCCCTTCTGGTCCCGCTCGAACTCCCAGTCGGCGACGGTCGGGTAGCCCCGGTAGTCCACCGTGTCTATCCGGATCTGCCGGTAGTTGTCGCTGCTGGCCGCGGTCTGCACGGCCAGGGCGATCCACGAGGCTTTGGCGTCGTTACCGGGCTTCGGGGTGAAATCGACCTGGATGCGCGGGAATCCGCCGTCACGGCTCCATATGCCGCCGGAGTCCTCGCCCGCCGTACCCGTCCGGCGGAAGCCTTCGGGCATGCCCATCGAGAACTTGAACGCGGGTTCCGTGACCGTGATGTACCCGGCCGGCAGCGCACCGGCGCCACCCGGAGCGGACCCCTGGCCCTGGCCCTGGCCCTGGCCCTGATCGGTGCCGGGAGTCTGCTGCCCCTGGCCCTGGTTCTGACCCTGGTTCTGGCCCTGGTCCTGCCCCTGGCCCGGTTCACCGGCGGCGTTGCCGCCGGGCTGGCCCGTGTTCGGCGAGGCGGCCGGCGGGTTCTGCGGGCTTCCGTCCGGGGTGGCACTGCCGGACGCGGCCGGGGTGGGCTGTCCGCCCTTGCCCTCGTCCTTGCGGCCGTCCTTGTCGTCACCGCTGACCATGTAGGCGATGAGGGAGCCGATCGCGGCCAGCACCACGACCACGGCGACGACCGCGAGGACGATGGTGCGGCGCGGCACCACGTCGGTGAGCGGCGCGGCGACCGGCGCCGTCTTGGGCTTGGACGCGGTCCTGGGCTCCGGTCCGGGCGACTCGGCGGCCGTGGCCGCCGTGGCGGCCGCCGCGACGACGGCGGCCTTCCGGGCCGACTTCAGCGCGGCACGGGCCCGTTCGCGCTGCTCGCGGTCCCGTCGCTCGCGGTCCTTCTTCGCCGCCTTCTCGGCTGCCTTCTCCGCCTTCTCGGCCGCGACCTTGTCGGCGGCTTCCTTGGCGTCCGCGAGCGATATCTGCCGGGTCTGCTCCGCGGTCGGGGAGGCCACCGGCACCGGCACGGGGTCGGGAGCGTCGAGGACCGCCGTGAGCATCGCCCGGGCCTGGGTGTCGTCGAGCCGGTGGGCGGGGTCCTTGGCCAGCAGACCGTAGATGACCTCGGTGAGCGGGCCGGCGTTCTTGGGCGGATCGACCGGCTCGGTCATCACCGCGGTCAGGGTCGCGAGCGCGGACCCTTTGTCGTACGGGGGCACGCCCTCGACCGAGGCGTACAGCAGGCCGCCGAGCGACCACATGTCGGCGGGCGGACCGGGCTTGTGACCGCGGGCCCGCTCCGGAGAGATGTAGGAGGGTGCGCCGACGAGCATGCCGGTGGAGGTGACGGAGGGGTCGCCCTCGACCTGCGCGATACCGAAGTCGGTGAGGACGACGCGGCCGCTGCTGCCGGCGATCAGTACGTTGGACGGCTTCACGTCCCGGTGCAGGATGCCCTGGCGGTGCGCCGCCCGGAGCACGTCGAGCACGGCGAGGCCGACCTCGGCGGCGCGACGGGGCGTCAGCGGACCGTTCTCCCGGACGAACTCGGCGAGCGACGGACCCTCGATCAGCTCCATGACGATCCACGGGCGGCCGTCCTCGTCGACGACGTCGTAGACCGTGACCGCGCCCCCGCTCCGGATCCGGGCGATCGCCTTGGCCTCGCGGAGGGTGCGGGTGATGAGCCGGCGCTTCTCGTCCTCGTCGACCCCGGTGGTGAACCGCAGCTCCTTGACGGCGACCGTGCGGCCCAGGATCTCGTCCTCGGCCCGCCAGACGGTGCCCATCCCGCCCTTGCCGAGCACGGCCCCCAGCCGGTACCGCCCGGCGAGCAGCCGTCCTTCGTCCTTCCCGTCCCCTTCGAGGGCCCTACCGCTCCCGCCCCGCCCCGCGGCCTTGGCGTCCTCGCCCTTGCCCGCGGGCTTCACCTGCTCGATCTCGGCCACGGGGGTCGGGTCGTCGGTCTTGCGCCCGCCCTTCACGCCCGCGGCCACCGGCTTCGCGTCCTGGACCGCGTCGACGGGCTCCGCGGGCTTCGCGGGCTCCGCCGCGTCAGGCCGCGCGTCCTCAGGCTCCGCGGACGCCGACTCAGCGGCCCCCTTCGCGAGTACAGGCTTCGCCGGCCCGGCCTCGGCGGCCGCACTCTTGGCAGGCGCAGGCTTCGCAGGCACGGGCCTCGCGGGCTCAGGCTTCGCAGGCACGGGCTTCGCGGGCACGGGCTTCGCGGGCACAGACTCCGCCGCCTCGGCCTTCACGGACGCCGACTCAGCGGTCGCGCCCTGCACCGGCACCGGCTTCACGGGCACGGCCTTCGCGGACGCCGGCCCGGAAGCTCCACCCTTGGCAGGCGCGGGCTTCGCCCCCTCAGCCTTCGCCGACGCGGCATCAGCAGCCCCGGCCTTCGCAGGAACCGGCTTCGCCGCCGCCGCGTCCGCCGCCGCGTTCACGGGCACCGGTTCGGCACCGTCGGCCTTCGCCGACGCCGGCACCGGCACCGGCACCGGCACCGGCTTGGCCTCCTCGGCCTTGCCCGGGCCGGGTATGCGCTTCGCCGTCGCGGGCTCGGCGGAGGCCGGGTTGACCGGTCCGGACTTCACCGCGTCCGCCTCCGCGTCCCCGGCCTTGGCGGCAACCCCCGGCTTCGCGGCCCCGGCCGCGGACTCCGCCCCCTCGGGCGCCGCCCCGGGAGACCCGACGGGCGCACCGTCAGGCGACCCCACGGACGGCCCACCGGCAGGTGATGCGGCAGGCGCCTGCGCAGCCGAACCCGCATCGTCCAGCTCCGCCGCAGGCGACTCGGTGTGCTCCGGCTTCGACATGCGTCCCCTCTGCGATCGTGCCGCCCGCTCCAGCGGCGCCGGCGGCGCCGGTGACGCCGACGGACCCGGCAGCGTCCGGGGTCCGCGGTAACCCGCCCCGGCAGGCCCCTCATTGTTCCTCACTCCGCAACGGACGGACCCCCCGGGTCCGCGGTTCCCCCTTCCACATCCCGGAGTTACAACGGAACGATGTCGGGGGCGCCCAGCCGCGCCGCGTCGGCCGTCTGATCGTCGGGCTGACGCTGCGATTCCCGCTCCGCCTGGACCCGCTTCTCGTAGTGTTCCACTTCCTTCTCGACCTGCTGCTTGTCCCAGCCCAGCACCGGCGCCATCAACTCCGCGCACTCCCGCGCCGACCGCGTCCCCCGGTCGAAGGTCTCGATCGAGATCCGCGTCCGCCGCGTCAGGACGTCGTCCAGGTGCCGCGCCCCCTCGTGCGAGGCGGCGTACACGATCTCCGCCCGCAGGTAGTCGTCCGCCCCGGTCACCGGCTCGGCCAGCCCCGGATCGGCGGCGATCAGATCGAGCAGTTCCTCCGTCAGCGAGCCGAACCGGTTCAACAGGTGCTCCACCCGCGCCACGTGAAGCCCCGTCCGGGCGGCGATCCGCGCCCGCCCGTTCCACAGGGCCCGGTAGCCCTCCGCCCCCACCAGCGGCACGTCCTCCGTCACGCACTCCGCGACCCGCTGGTCCAGCCCGTGCACCGCCTCATCGACGGCGTCCTTCGCCATCACCCGGTACGTCGTGTACTTGCCGCCCGCGACCACCACCAGCCCCGGCACCGGGTGCGCCACGGTGTGCTCCCGCGACAACTTGCTCGTCGCGTCCGACTCGCCGGCCAGCAGCGGCCGCAGCCCCGCGTACACCCCCTGGACGTCGTCCCGGGTCAGCGGCACCGACAGCACCGAGTTCACGTGCTCCAGCAGGTAGTCGATGTCCGCGCTCGACGCCGCCGGGTGGGCCTTGTCCAGGTCCCATTCGGTGTCCGTGGTGCCCACGATCCAGTGGCGCCCCCACGGGATGACGAACAGCACCGACTTCTCGGTCCGCAGGATCAGCCCGGTGCTCGAATGGATCCGGTCCTTCGGCACGACCAGGTGGATGCCCTTCGACGCCCGGACGTGGAACTGCCCGCGCTCCCCGATCAGCGCCTGGGTGTCGTCCGTCCACACCCCCGTCGCGTTCACGACCTGCTTGGCGCGGATCTCGTACTCGCCGCCGCCCTCGACGTCCCGCACCCGCGCGCCGACGACCCGCTCCCCCTCCCGGAGGAAGCCGACCACCCTGGCCCGGTTGGCGCAGTGCGCCCCGTACGCCGTGGCGGTGCGGACCAGCGTGGCGACGTACCGCGCGTCGTCCATCTGGGCGTCGTAGTACTGCAGGGCCCCCACCAGCGCGTCCTTGCGCAGGGCGGGCGCCACCCGCAGCGCCTGCTTGCGCGACAGGTGCCGGTGTACGGGCAGGCCCCGGCCGTGCCCGCTGGAGACGGACATCGCGTCGTACAGGGCGACGCCCGAGCCCGCGTACAGCCGCTCCCAGCCCTTGTGCTGCAAGGGGTAGAGGAACGCCACCGGCTTCACCAGGTGCGGGGCGAGCCGCTCCAGCAACAGGCCGCGCTCCTTGAGCGCCTCCCGCACGAGCGCGAAGTCGAGCATCTCCAGGTACCTGAGGCCGCCGTGGATCAGCTTGCTCGACCGGCTGGACGTGCCCGACGCCCAGTCCCGCGCCTCCACCAGACCCGTCGAGAGTCCTCTGGTCACCGCGTCGAGCGCGGTACCGGCGCCCACCACGCCCGCGCCCACGACCAGCACGTCCAGTTCCCGCTCGGCCATCCGGGCGAGGGCCTCGGCGCGCTGCGCCGGCCCCAGTGTCGCTGTCCTCACGGCTGCCTCCCGTTGGTGCGGGTCGAGCCCGCGTCGTGCGGGTGATCCCGCTCACATCACCCGTTCATGATTCTGACCGCCCCTACCCACATCAGCCACCGCCTGTGGACAACACAAGAACGACCACCGCCGCATAATGCGACATATCTGTCATATATACGCCTAGTCTGACATTGCGCCAGCTCCCCTCCGACCCCCCTGTCCACAGGGCTTGCGCACGCATCCCCCTCATGTCAGGGAAGGGACGGCACCCCCCAATGCCCGCAGATCTCGCCGTCATCGGACTCGGCCATCTCGGCCTCCCCCTCGCCCAGGCGGCCGTCGCCGCAGGGATCGAGACGGTCGGCTACGACAGCGGTCCGGTCACGGACTCCACCCTCACCGCCGCCGAGATCCGCCGCATGTCGGCGGCCGGCTTCCGGGTCACCACCAACCCCGCCGAACTCGGCCGGGTCCGCACCGCCGTCATCTGCGCTCCTACCCAGCTCGGCGCGGATCGTGCACTCGACCTCTCCGCGGTCGGCGAGGCCGGCCGCGCGCTGGCCGCGCGCCTGCGCGCGCACACCACCGTGATCCTCGAATCGGCCGTCCACCCGGGCGTCACCGAGGACTACCTCCGCCCGATCCTCGAAGAGGGCTCCGGGCTGCGGGCCGGCCGGGACTTCCACCTGGCCTACTCCCCCAGCCGCCTCGACCCGGGCAACCGCACGCACGGCATCGCGAACACCCCCAAGGTGATCGGCGGCCTCACCCCCGCCTGCACCGAGTCCGCACACGCGTTCTACACCCGCCTCACCGAGAAGGTGGTCCGCGCCCGCGGCCTGCGCGAAGCCGAGACCGTACAGCTCCTGGAGACCAACTACCGGCACGTCAACATCGCCCTCATGAACGAGATGGCGGTGCTCTGCCACGACCTCGGCGTCGACCTCTGGGACGTCATCCGCTGCGCCGAGACCAAGCCGTACGGTTTCCAGGCTTTCCGCCCCGGCCCCGGCGTCGGCGGACACGGCGTCCCCCTGGACCCCAACTACCTCCCCCACACCACCCGCACCCCCGGCCACCCCCTGCGCATGATCGGCCTGGCCCAGGAGATCAACAACCGGATGCCGCAGTACGTCATCCAGCGGTCCGCCACCCTGCTGAACGAACACGGCAAGTCCGCCCGCGGCGCCCGCGTCCTCCTCCTCGGGGTCACCTACAAGCCCGACCTCGCCGACCAGGAGGGCTCCCCGGCCCGCGAGATCGCCAGCCGTCTCATCGACCTCGGCGCGCTGATCAGCTATCACGACCCGTACATCGCGGGCTGGCGCGTCCGCGACCAGCCGGTCCCCCGCGCGGAATCGCTGTACGAGGCCGCCGCCAACGCCGACCTGACCATCCTGCTCCAGCACCACCGCACCTACGACCTGCAAGGACTCGCGGTGAAGGCGCAGTTGCTGCTGGACACCCGCGGCGCCAGCCCGGCGGGCGCCGCCCACCGCCTCTGAGGCACGAAGAATCCCCCGATGGATGTCCGACACGGGTGCTAGCGTCGCTGATCAGCCGAATAATCCTCTACCAGGCACGGTGTCTGGTACGAGGATGTACTCCCACCGTGGAGGGGTGGCATGGACGTGGAAGTGAAATCCCGCGCCGAGTGCTGTTCCTCGTGGCCGGTGTCGGCTGGTGGGTGTGCTGGTCGTCGTCACGTCCTGGTGCCGGTGGGCTGCGCGGGGCAGTCGGAGCCGGTCCGTGTGAGCGTGTCCCTCCGGACGCTGGCCTGCCGGGCCCGGGGACCCGGCAGGGGAGGGTGTCCGACGTCGCCTGGGCGCCGGACGTGTTGCCCTGTGCCGGGTGGGTCCGGTCTTGGACCGTTCCCACCGGCTGGTCTTCGGCACGGTCGGTGAGGTGATCGCGCCCGCTTCGAGGCTGTCCACAACGGTGTGGATGACCATGACTCCGGCGCTGTGGTCGGTCACGGTCCTGGCCTGGTGGGTGAGACCGCGGGCTGCGATGCGCTGCCACGCGCCTTGGTCGCGGTCCCCCTGCCAGCCACAGTCCGGACGGGGGCAGACAGCCCATTTCCAGCCGGGCGTGGTGGGGTGGTCGGGGGCTTTGCGGTGCCGTAGCGGAGTGAGACACCGCGGACAGTGTCTGGAGGTGTTGCGTGCGGGGACGATGACGACAGCGATGCCCGTTTCGGCGGCGACATGTCGCATTCGGTCCACGATCTGCCCGCGTACCTGCGGGGAGAGCCGGGTGTTGAGGATGCGGCCCATGCCACGGGCTTCCAGCGAGCGCAGGTCCTCGACGTAGATGACGCTCGCCCCGGCGGCGATGGCTTGGTCGACCGCCCAGCGGGCGGCAGACCAGGCAAGTGCGTGGTTGAGGTTCGACCGGCGGGCGCAGACCCGGCCGATCTCCTCCCGCAGAACAGCGTGCTTGCCCGCCAAGGCGTGCCGCTCACTTCCGGCGGCGAGGCGCTGATAGCGGTCGGCCTTGGCATGCAGGACCTCAAACATGCGACGCAGCCGGTGCTGCTTGGCAAGGACACCGGCCGCCCGGAACATCCCACCGGACCCGCGCGCCGTGATCCGTCCGTCCTCATGCAGCCGAGCCGCTCCGGCGGACAGCAGGGTGTTCAGACCCCAGTCCACTCCGAGGCCGACCGCATGCCCGCTTCGGGCCGCTTTCGGCACAGAGTGGGTGTAAGCGAGATCGACACGGATACCGCCCTGGTGCTGGCGCAGGGTGGGTAGGGGCAGTACCGCACCCATGGGGATCGTGGGTGGCAGGCTGATCGGGCAGGACACCCACGTCCAGTCCCGGTAGGACTGCGGGTCGGGCCTGGTCGGAAGCTGCAGGCGCAGCAGCGCACGGCCCACGGCGTCTGCCCGTTCGATGGTGGCCTGTTGCCCGTCACATGCCGACAACAGCAGCATCTGAGCGGCCCTGGGAGGGTTCTCCAGCTCGAATACGCTCGTCGGCATCCTGTTGTGCTTCTTGATGAACGCGTCGATCTGCCGGGTGCGGGACTTGATGACACTGGACGGCAGCTGCTGCCCGCCCGGCGTCGCCGCGCGGACGGCTTCCCACTCCCTATCCATGCGCTTGCCCACGTCGAGGGGCCAGGTCGCGATCACTCCGTGGGTCAGATCTGCACGCCACTTCACCGACCGCAGGACGCGTCCGGCCTGCTCCTGCGCCATCCGCACGATTCGGTCATTGACTCGAACCCCCTCGGGCGGTCCGACCGTCCAGCCCAGACGGCGCAGAGCCATCCACGCGTTCGCCGGCAACCGCCGACCCGCACCGTCCACACCAGATGCGAGCACCTCCACATCGACAGGATTGAAGTGCGCGGCCAGCAACTCGCCGGCCATGCTGGCCGCCAGACCGGCCGCCCAGCTGACCCGCTCCGCCAGCACGAGCGCGGTCAGCAGCTCACCGCTCTCCTCATCCGCGCCCGCCCGCAACAGTCCTCGGACAGAAACGGTCCGATTCGTCTCACCCTTGGCAAGCGATCCCTTCCGACTCAATGCCCCTGCCCCCACTGCCAGTGCTGTCATCCGATCAACGACACTCCCCGCCAATGGTCACGCACTCGACCTGCGCACTCATATCCGGCACCGGCGCCGGAAGAACATCATTACGAGAACAACACGATCACTACCGTTGCCCGAGGAAGTACGGGAGTCTAGGGCGTCACTTATCTCGCACTTACGTCCTGCGGACACCCGTGCGTCCGATTTCCCTGGGGGGATTCCCAATGGCTCAGAGCTTCCAGCCGCCCGCGCCCGACTCCTACACCGCGGCCCCCGCCCCGGCCCCGGCCCGGCGCGGCAACGTGGGCCTGGGGATCCTGGCCGCCGTCGTCGCGGCGCTGGTCGCGGCCGGCGCGTACGGCGGCATCATGAACGCCATCGACCGCCAGGTCGGCTACGCCGCGGTCGCCGTCGGCGCCCTCATCGGCCTCGCCGCCGGCAAGATCGGCGGGAAGAACCCGGTCCTCCCCGTGGTCAGCGCGGTGCTGTCGGTCGGCGCCGTCTACCTCGGCCAGCTGTTCTTCATCGCGCTCGCGCTCTCCGAGTTCGCCCACATCGGCCTCGGCGACGTCCTGAGCGACCCGGGCATCGGCGGCCTGAACGACATCTGGAAGGAGTCGGCCGAGGCCATGGACTACCTCTTCCTCGTCATCGGCGGAGTCGTCGCCTTCGGTGCCGCCCGCAAGGTCAGCGACTGACCCGCGCCCGCACATGCCGGAGGGCCGGCACCCCGAGCGGGGTGCCGGCCCTCCGGCATGTCGACGCGGTGCCAGGTCAGCGGCTGTGCTGCGAGTCCGCGACCGTGACCTCGACCCGCTGGAACTCCTTGAGCTCGCTGTAGCCGGTGGTGGCCATCGAGCGGCGCAGCGCGCCGAAGATGTTCATCGAGCCGTCCGGGGAGTGCGACGGCCCGGTGAGGATCTCCTCGGTGGTGCCGACGGTGCCCAGGTCCACCTTCTTGCCGCGCGGCACGTCCTCGTGGACGGCCTCCATGCCCCAGTGGTTGCCCTTGCCGGGCGCGTCGGTGGCGCGCGCCAGCGGGGAGCCGATCATGACGGCGTCGGCGCCGCAGGCGACGGCCTTCGGGACGTCGCCCGACCAGCCCACGCCGCCGTCGGCGATGACGTGCACGTAGCGGCCGCCGGACTCGTCCATGTAGTCGCGGCGGGCCGCGGCCACGTCCGCGACGGCGGTGGCCATCGGGACCTGGATGCCGAGGACGTTGCGCGTCGTGTGCGCGGCGCCGCCGCCGAAGCCGACCAGGACGCCCGCGGCGCCGGTCCGCATCAGGTGCAGGGCCGCCGTGTAGGTGGCGCAGCCGCCCACGATGACGGGGACGTCGAGCTCGTAGATGAACTGCTTCAGGTTCAGCGGCTCGGCCGCGCCCGAGACGTGCTCGGCCGACACGGTCGTGCCGCGGATGACGAAGATGTCCACGCCCGCCTCGACGACGGCCTTGGAGAACTCGGCGGTGCGCTGCGGGGAGAGCGCGGCGGCGGTGACGACACCGGAGTCGCGCACCTCCTTGATGCGCTGCCGGATCAGGTCCGCCTGGATCGGGGCGGCGTAGATCTCCTGGAGACGGCGCGTGGCGGTCGCCTCGTCCAGCTCCGCGATCTCGTCCAGCAGCGGCTGCGGGTCCTCGTACCGGGTCCACAGTCCTTCGAGGTTCAGCACGCCGAGGCCGCCGAGCTCGCCGATGCGGATCGCGGTCTGCGGGGAGACGACCGAGTCCATGGGGGCGGCCAGGAAGGGGAGCTCGAAGCGGTACGCGTCGATCTGCCAGGCGATCGAGACCTCCTTCGGGTCCCGGGTACGCCGGCTCGGGACGATGGCGATGTCGTCGAACGCGTACGCCCTGCGGCCGCGCTTGCCGCGCCCGATCTCGATCTCAGTCACGTGTGGTGGCCTTTCCTGTGGGTCTGCCCGTCCAGTATCCCCGACGGGCGGAGGACTGCGTTTCGGTGACCGCTGTACGGACGCACCCGCGCGCACGGCGAAGGGGCGGGCCCCGGCCGGCGGTGGAGATCGCCGTCCGGGGCCCGCCCCTCAGGTCACGCGGTTCAGCCCTTGCGGCTGTAGTTCGGTGCCTCCACCGTCATCTGGATGTCGTGCGGGTGGCTCTCCTTGAGGCCCGCCGAGGTGATCCGGACGAAGCGGCCCCGGTCCTGCAGCTCCGGAACCGTGCGGCCGCCGACGTAGAACATCGACTGGCGCAGGCCGCCGATGAGCTGGTGCACGACCGCGGAAAGCGGGCCGCGGTAGGGAACCTGGCCCTCGATGCCCTCGGGGATGAGCTTGTCGTCGCCGCCCACGCCCTCCTGGAAGTAGCGGTCCTTGGAGTAGGAGCGCTGGTCGCCGCGGGACTGCATCGCGCCGAGCGAGCCCATGCCGCGGTACGACTTGAACTGCTTGCCGTTGATGAAGAGCAGCTCGCCCGGGGACTCCTCGCAGCCCGCGAGGAGCGAGCCGAGCATCACGGTGTCGGCGCCGGCGACGAGCGCCTTGGCGATGTCACCGGAGTACTGGAGGCCGCCGTCGCCGATGACCGGGACGCCCGCGGCCTTCGCGGCGAGCGCGGCCTCGTAGATGGCGGTGACCTGCGGGACGCCGATGCCGGCGACGACGCGGGTGGTGCAGATGGAGCCGGGGCCGACGCCGACCTTGATGCCGTCGCAGCCGGCGTCGATCAGCGCCTGGGCGCCGTCGCGGGTGGCGACGTTGCCGCCGATGACGTCGATGCCGCCGTTCGACTTGATCTTGGCGACCATGTCGCCGACCAGGCGGGAGTGACCATGGGCGGTGTCGACGACGATGAAGTCGGCGCCCGCCTCGATCAGGGCCTGGGCCCGCTCGTACGCGTCACCGGCGACGCCCACGGCCGCGCCGACGAGCAGCCGGCCGTCCTTGTCCTTGGCGGCGTTCGGGTACTTCTCGGCCTTGACGAAGTCCTTGACCGTGATGAGGCCCTTGAGGATGCCCGCGTCGTCGACCAGCGGAAGCTTCTCGATCTTGTGGCGGCGCAGCAGCTCCATGGCGTCGACGCCGGTGATGCCGACCTTGCCCGTGACGAGCGGCATCGGGGTCATGACCTCGCGCACCTGGCGGCTGCGGTCCGACTCGAAGGCCATGTCGCGGTTGGTGACGATGCCGAGGAGCTTGCCCGCCGGGTCGGTGACCGGGACGCCGGAGATGCGGAACTTCGCGCAGAGCTGGTCCGCCTCGCGCAGCGTCGCGTCCGGGTGGACCGTGATCGGGTCGGTCACCATGCCGGACTCGGAGCGCTTGACCAGGTCGACCTGGTTGGCCTGGTCGGCGATGGAGAGGTTGCGGTGCAGTACGCCGACGCCGCCCTGACGGGCCATCGCGATGGCCATGCGGGCCTCGGTGACCTTGTCCATGGCGGCGGAGAGCAGCGGGACGTTCACGCGGACGTTCCGCGAGATGAGGGAAGAGGTGTCGATCTCGTCCGGCGCCATGTCCGACGAGCCCGGCAGCAGCAGGACGTCATCGTAGGTAAGCCCGAGCGTGGCGAATTTGTCGGGCACTCCGTCGGCGTTGACAGTCATGACACCTTCCCAAATGGTCTTGCTCAGCGGGGATGTCCATGCTAACGGGATCCCGCCGCGTCTCATTCCACGACCAAGGCCGAGCGGAAGTTTTGTCACTTCCTACGATGGACGGATCTACTGTTCGGCGAGTGCACGCAGCCGACTGAGGGCCCGGTGCTGGGCCACCCGCACCGCCCCGGGCGACATGCCGAGCATCTGCCCGGTCTCCTCGGCGGTCAGACCGACGGCCACGCGCAGCACGAGCAGCTCGCGCTGGTTCTCCGGGAGGTTGGCCAGGAGCTTCTTGGCCCAGGCGGCGTCGCTGCTGAGCAGGGCGCGCTCCTCCGGACCGAGCGAGTCGTCGGGTCGCTCGGGCATCTCGTCGGAGGGGACCGCCGTACTGCCCGGGTGCCGCATGGCGGCCCGCTGAAGGTCGGCCACCTTGTGCGCCGCGATGGCGAAGACGAAGGCCTCGAAGGGCCTCCCGGTGTCGCGGTAGCGCGGCAGCGCCATCAGGACGGCGACGCAGACCTCTTGCGCCAGGTCCTCCACGAAGTGGCGGGCGTCACCCGGAAGGCGGGACAGCCGCGAGCGGCAGTAGCGGATCGCGAGGGGGTGCACGAAGGCGAGCAGATCGTGCGTGGCCTGCTCGTCGCCCTCCACCGCACGGCGTACGAGCGCGCTGACGGCTCCGGCGTTGCCGCCTCGGGCGGCGCCGGTGGGGCCTGTGGGCTCGGGTGACCCCGGGGCCTCGTCGTCGCGCATCAATCCATGGTGCCTTGACGCCGGAGGATTCGCGGCACCATGGCCCTGGTTGTGCGTCGAAGCGTTATGAGCGGGTGCGCCGGAACTCATGCTCTGCGCCTCCCCTCCCGCTCGGCCGAATGGTCCCCGAGGACGGGGACCCCACATCTCCAAGAATGCGGCACACCCCCAAGGATGCGGCATCGCGCGCGAAGCGACACGTCCCCGGACCGCGATCCGCGCATTCCCGGGTACGCCGCCCCGTCCGCCGGAGGCGGACGGGACCGCTCGGACGGTCCGCCGTCGGCGGACCGGTCCGGGGCCGGGGCGGGTCAGCGCACCAGGCCCCAGCGGAAGCCGAGCGCCACGGCGTGCGCCCGGTCGGACGCGCCGAGCTTCTTGAACAGCCGCCGGGCGTGGGTCTTGACCGTGTCCTCGGAGAGGAAGAGCTCGCGCCCGATCTCCGCGTTGGACCGGCCGTGGCTCATGCCCTCCAGCACCTGGATCTCGCGCGCGGTGAGCGTGGGCGCGGCGCCCATCTCGGCCGAGCGGAGCCGGCGCGGGGCCAGTCGCCAGGTCGGGTCGGCGAGGGCCTGGGTGACCGTGGCCCGCAGTTCGGCGCGCGAGGCGTCCTTGTGCAGATAGCCCCGGGCGCCGGCGGCGACCGCGAGGGCCACGCCGTCCAGGTCCTCGGCGACCGTCAGCATGATGATGCGGGCGCCGGGGTCGGCCGAGAGCAGCCGGCGAACCGTCTCCACACCGCCGAGCCCGGGCATCCGTACATCCATCAGAATGAGGTCGGAGCGGTCGGCACCCCAGCGGCGGAGGACTTCCTCGCCGTTGGCAGCCGTCGTCACACGCTCGACGCCGGGCACGGTGGCAACCGCACGACGGAGCGCCTCTCGGGCAAGCGGGGAGTCGTCGCAGACGAGGACGGATGTCATGACCGCCCTCCGCAGCTGCTGATGCGCGTCACCTTGAGCCTCCAGGCTGGTACGTATCGTCACCTGTGCGGTCGATGCTCCCGGACACCTGTCCGAGAACTTCTTGGTTCAACCGCCTTCGCACTCTCAACGATGGTCACTCGAAAGAGTTACGGGTCAGACGGACACCTTCGGCACTCTACGTGAGGACGCGATCACGTCCCCGGAGGCGCGAGCCGCGTGTCGACCATATGGAGCTATGACCTATTTGGCGGCTTTCCTTCCGTTTGGCACATGTCTGAGGCTAGATTCCCAATGAGTCATATTTACATCTACTCCGACAGTAGGTGTGGAGACATGGACCGTATCCGCCTCAGTACCGGCACCAAGAGGGACTACCCATGGCAGATTTCTCCCGCCTCCCCGGACCGAACGCCGACCTCTGGGACTGGCAGCTCCTCGCAGCCTGCCGCGGGGTCGACAGCTCCCTCTTCTTCCACCCGGAAGGCGAGCGGGGCGCGGCCAGGAGCGCGCGCGAGACCTCGGCTAAAGAGGTCTGCATGAGATGCCCGGTGCGCTCGGAATGCGCCGCGCACGCACTCGCCGTCCGCGAGCCCTACGGGGTGTGGGGCGGCCTCACCGAAGACGAGCGCGAGGAGCTGATGGGCCGCGCCCGGCATCGTCTGATCCCCGCGTCGACCGCGATCGGACCCATCGCGCAGCAGCACTGACCGGAACTCCGCGAAACGTCAGAAGGAACGTTTCTTCGAATACGGCGGGCCCGGGCTCCTCGCCCGGGCCCGCCGGGGCGGGAGCCGGGGCCGCGCCCGGGGTCAGCGCGCGCCGGCCCGGACCAGCTCGGCCAGGGTCGCTGCCACGGCCGGGACGCGGGCCAGGTCGGGCAGGGTCAGCGCCACGACCTCGCGCTCCACGGCCGGCTCCACGCTGACCGTGCTCACGCCCTTGGCCCGTACGGACTCCACCGCGAGCTCCGGCAGCACCGCCACGCCCAGCCCGGCGCCGACCAGGCCGACCACCGCCGGGTAGTCGTCGGTGGCGAAGTCGATGCGGGGGGTGAATCCCGCGGCCTCGCACACCTCCACCAGGTGGCGGCGGCAGCGCGGGCAGCCGGCGATCCACGCCTCGTCGGCCAGCTCGGCCATGCCCACCCGTTCGGCCCCGGCCAGCCGGTGACCCTCGGGGACCAGTCCGACGAGCCGGTCGGTCAGCAGCGGCCGGACCACGAGGTCCTCCCACTCCGCGGCGGCCGCGGGCGAACCGCCGTACCGGAAGGCCAGCGCCACGTCGCAGTCGCCCTCGCGCAGCATCTCCACCGAGCGCGGCGGTTCGGCCTCGACGAGCGAGATGCGGGTCCCGGGGTGCTCGGCCCGCATCGCCGCGAGGGCGGTGGGCACCAGGGTGGAGCTGCCGCTGGGGAAGGACACCAGCCGGACCCGGCCGGCGCGCAGCCCGGCGATGGCCGCCACCTCCTCCTCGGCGGCGGTCAGCCCGGCCAGGATGCCCGCGGCGTGCCGCACGAGGGCCTCGCCGGCCTGGGTGAGCCGCATCTCGCGGCCGGTGCGGATGAGCAGCGGGGTGCCGGCCGACTGCTCCAGCGCCTTCATCTGCTGGGAGACGGCGGGCTGGGTGCAGCCCAGTTCGCGGGCCGCGGCGGAAAAGGAGCCGGTCCCGGCGACGGCGCGCAGGACCCGGAGATGACGTGCCTCGATCACCCTCCGAGCATAAGCCCCTCTTTGACCGCGGTGCGAATATCCGTACGACTCTTTGGGGCGCTTCGGCTAGCGTGTCCGCATGGGTCCCATGCATCTGATCTCCGTGAACGTCGGCCGGGCCACGGCCGTCGACTACGCCGACGCCGGGGTGACCGGCATCGGCAAGCGCCCCGTGCCGGGGCCGGTCCGCGTGTCCGCGCCGGGGCCGAAGGCGACCGGCGCCGGCAGCGGCCTGGAGGGCGACGCCGTGTGCGACCGGCGCCACCACGGCGGCGACCACCAGGCCGTGTACGCGTACGCCCGCGAGGACCTGGACTGGTGGGAGGCCGAGCTGGGGCGCGAGCTGGCCCCCGGTCTCTTCGGCGAGAACCTGACCACCCGTGGTGTGGACCTGAGCGGCGCGGTGCTGGGCGAGCGCTGGGAGGTGGGCCCCGACCTGATCCTGGAGGTTTCCTCCACCCGCATCCCGTGCCGGACCTTCCAGGGCGTGCTGGGCGAGCCCGGCTGGGTCAAGCGGTTCACCCGGGAGAACCGTCCGGGCGCGTACCTGCGGGTGGTCCGCGAGGGCCGGATCTCGCCCGGCGACCGGATCGTGATCACCCACCGTCCGGAGCACGAGGTGACCTCCGCGTTCCTGTTCCGCGCCTGGACCACCGAGCGCGCGCTGCTGCCGCGGGTCCTGGCCGCGGGCGAGGCGCTGGCGCCCGACGTGCGCGAGACCGCGCTCGCGTACGCCTCCAGGCACGGGGCGCGCTGAGCCGTCAGCGGGGGCGGCTAGGTTGCGCCTATGACGACTGCGTTGATTACGGGATCCACGGCGGGCATCGGCGCCGCCTTCGCCCGGCGGCTCGCCGCCCAGGGGCACAACCTGGTGCTGGTGGCACGGGACACGAAGCGGCTCGGCGCCCAGGCGACCGAACTGCACGACCGGCACGGCATCGAGGCCGAGGTGCTGGCCGCCGACCTCGCCACGGAGGAGGGCATCGCCGCGGTCGAGCAGCGCCTGGCCGACCGCACGCACCCGGTCGACCTGCTGGTGAACAACGCCGGCTTCGGCAACAAGGGCAGCTACCTCGACGTCTCCATGGCGGATGAGCTGACCATGCTGAAGGTGCACGTCGAGGCGGTCCTGCGGCTGACCTCGGCGGCCGCCGGGCCGATGCGCTCGCGCGGCCGCGGCGGGGTGATCAACGTGGCCTCGGTGGCGGCGTTCCTGCCGCGCGGCACGTACGGGGCCAGCAAGGCCTGGGTCGTGCAGTTCACCCAGGGGGCGGCGAAGGACATGGCGGGTTCCGGGGTCCGCCTGATGGCCCTGTGCCCCGGCTTCGTGCGGACGGAGTTCCACCAGCGGGCCGGCATGGGCACGGACAACATCCCGGGCTGGCTGTGGCTGGACGCCGACAAGCTGGTGACGGCGGCCCTGGCCGACCTGGCCCGGGGCAGGACGGTGTCGATCCCGGACCCGAGGTACAAGGCGCTGATGGGCGTGGTGAAGCTGGCGCCGCGCGGGCTGCTGGGCGGGATGTCCTCACGCACGGGCCGCAAGTACGGGCCCCAGTAGTGGGCCCCGGTAGGGGGCGGCACCATGACTTCCCCGATGACCGGCGAGTAAACCCACCAAATGGGTGAAATCTCCCTAAACTGGACGTGTCCCATCCACCCCGGGAGGCGACAGGATGGCATTCGTACAGGTAATCGATTACGAGACCAGGCGGTTCGACGAGATGAACGCGCTCCTCGACCGCTACACGGAGCGGACCAGCGGCAGGCGCACGGTCACCCACACGATGATCGGCCGGGACCGGGACGCCGGGACGCACTACGTCGACCTCGTCGAGTTCCCCTCGTACGAGGACGCGATGAAGAACTCCCGGCTCCCGGAGACCGACCTGATGTTCCAGGAGATGGTGGCCCTCTGCGAGGGCATGCCGAAGTTCATGAACCTGGACGTGGTCCGCGACGAGCACCTCAACAAGCGGGTCGCGCGGCGGGTGTTCGAGGACATCGCCGCCAAGGGCGACCTGGACGCCGTCGACGAGTGCTTCGCGGCCGGCTACACCGACCACGACATCATGGAGGCGCCGGGCGGGAGCGACGGGCGCGACGGCATGCGGCGGACCATCGGCATGTGGCGGGACGCCTTCGACCTCTCCTTCGACCTGACCCGTCAGATCGCCGAAGGCGACTGCGTCACCACCCTGTGGGACTGGAAGGGCACCCAGAAGGGCGAGTTCATGGGGGTCGCGCCGACCGGCGGGGACGTCGCCATGTCGGGCTGCACGACCTTCCGGATGGAGGACGGCATGATCGCCGAGGGCTGGTGGTATTACGACGCACCCGGCCTGATGCGGCAGATGGGCATGATGCCCGGATAGCCGCCCGTGCCGTGCCCCGGCCCGTACCCCGGTACGGGGAAGCCCCGGTCACCCCCGCTTGGCAGCGGTGACCGGGGCTTTCTCGTGGAACGTGGAGCGTGGAGCGCGGTGCTGCGGTCAGTGGCTGTGACCGTGGCCGTGACCGGCGTCGCCCTCGTCCTCGGCCGGCTTCTCGACGACCAGGGTCTCGGTCGTGAGCAGCAGGGAGGCGATGGAAGCGGCGTTCTCCAGCGCGGAGCGGGTGACCTTCACCGGGTCGATGACGCCGGCCTTGACCAGGTCGCCGTACTCGCCGGTGGCGGCGTTGAAGCCCTGGCCCTTGTCGAGCTCGGCGACCTTCGCGGTGATGACGTAGCCCTCGAGGCCGGCGTTCTCCGCGATCCAGCGCAGCGGCTCGACGGCGGCGCGGCGCACGACCGCGACACCGGTGGCCTCGTCGCCGGTCAGGCCGAGGTTGCCCTCAAGGACCTTGACGGCGTGGACGAGCGCGGAGCCACCGCCGGAGACGATGCCCTCCTCGACCGCGGCGCGGGTCGCCGAGATGGCGTCCTCAAGGCGGTGCTTCTTCTCCTTGAGCTCCACCTCGGTGGCGGCGCCGACCTTGATGACGCAGACGCCGCCGGCGAGCTTCGCCAGGCGCTCCTGCAGCTTCTCGCGGTCCCAGTCGGAGTCCGTGGACTCGATCTCGGCCTTGATCTGGTTGACACGGCCGACGACTTCCTCGTGGCTGCCGCCACCGTCGACGATGGTCGTGTCGTCCTTGGAGATCGTGACGCGGCGGGCGGTGCCCAGTACGTCCAGACCGGCCTGGTCGAGCTTGAGGCCGACCTCCTCCGCGATGACGGTGGCACCGGTGAGGGTGGCGACGTCCTGGAGCATGGCCTTGCGACGGTCACCGAAGCCGGGGGCCTTCACGGCGACCGCGTTGAAGGTGCCGCGGATCTTGTTGACGACGAGGGTGGAGAGCGCCTCGCCCTCGACGTCCTCGGCGATGATCAGCAGCGGCTTGGAGGCACCGGCCTGGATGACCTTCTCCAGCAGCGGCAGGAGGTCCTGGATCGAGGAGATCTTGCCCTGGTGGATCAGGATGTACGGGTCATCGAGGATGGCCTCCATACGCTCCTGGTCGGAGACCATGTACGGCGAGAGGTAGCCCTTGTCGAAGGCCATGCCCTCGGTGAACTCCAGCTCCAGGCCGAAGGTGTTGGACTCCTCGACGGTGATGACACCGTCCTTGCCGACCTTGTCCATCGCCTCGGCGATGAGCTCGCCGACCTGCTGGTCCTGCGCGGAGAGCGCGGCCACGGCGGCGATGTCGGACTTGTCCTCGATCGGACGGGCGGTCGCGAGGAGCTCCTCGGAGACGGCCTTGACCGCGGCGTCGATGCCCTTCTTCAGGGCGGCCGGGGACGCGCCCGCGGCGACGTTGCGCAGACCCTCGCGGACCAGCGCCTGGGCCAGCACGGTGGCGGTGGTGGTGCCGTCGCCCGCGATGTCGTTGGTCTTGGTCGCCACCTCCTTCACGAGCTGCGCGCCCAGGTTCTCGTACGGGTCGTCCAGCTCGACTTCGCGAGCGATGGTGACACCGTCGTTGGTGATGGTGGGGGCGCCGAACTTCTTGTCGATGACGACGTTGCGGCCGCGGGGGCCGATCGTCACCTTGACCGTGTCGGCAAGCTTGTTGACGCCGCGCTCGAGGGCGCGACGGGCGTCCTCGTCGAACTTCAGGATCTTCGGCATGGGAGCGGTTCAGTCCTCTCGTTGCGATCCTCGGCCGCTCACCGCGACCTCCACCGCCTAGAACGAACTGCGCCCCTCGACGCCCGGCATCAGCAGGGTGACCAGGGGCGCAGCTCAAATCAAAACTGGAAGCGAATTACTTCTCGATGATCGCGAGCACGTCGCGAGCCGAGAGGACGAGGTACTCCTCGCCGCTGTACTTCACTTCGGTGCCGCCGTACTTGCTGTACAGCACGATGTCGCCGACGGAGACATCGAGCGGAAGACGGTTACCGTCTTCGAAGCGACCCGGGCCCACAGCGAGGACGACGCCCTCCTGGGGCTTCTCCTTCGCGGTGTCCGGGATGACCAGGCCGGAGGCCGTGGTCTGCTCGGCGTCGAGCGGCTGGACCACAATGCGGTCCTCGAGCGGCTTGATGGCAACCTTGGAGCTGGCGGTCGTCACGATCCGGTCTCCCCCTTCGGAGATCTCACGGGGTTAACTGTTTGAGGTGGCGACCAGGCGGATCCGTCGTCGCGGGTGCCGGACCTACCTGTCGCTGCGTTGGCACTCACCAGGGGCGAGTGCCAGGTGCGACACTATTCCGGCGATTAGCACTCGGTCAAGCGGAGTGCCAATTCTCGGCGCCGGGTGTGGCGCGCGGCGAGCTCGGGACACCGCGAAATCCCGTTCCCCCAGGCACTTCTGACCGCTTTTCCTCTCAGCGCGAACGGGCCGGATCCGGCATGCGCGGCGGTGCTCCCGCATCCGGCCGCCCTCGGTCCACGACCGATATGTGACGCTTGAGCCGTGCGCATCCTGGTGGTCGAAGACGAAGAGGGGCTCGCCGAGTCACTGCGGCGCGGCCTGTCCGCCGACGGCCACCTGGTCGAGGTCGCCCACGACGGCCACACCGGCCTGGATCTCGCCCTCGCCGGCGGACCGTACGACGTCGTGCTCCTGGACCTGATGCTCCCCGGTGCGAGCGGCTTCGAGATCTGCACCCGCATGCGGGCCCACGGCGACACCACCCCGGTCCTGGTGCTCACCGCCAAGGACGGCGAGTACGACGAGGCCGAGGGTCTGGACTCCGGCGCCGACGACTACCTCACCAAGCCGTTCTCCTTCGTCGTCCTGGCCGCCCGCCTCCGGGCGCTGGCCCGCCGCGCGGGCGCCCCCGACCGCACCGCGCTCCAGGCCGGCGACCTCGTCCTCGACCCGCAGGGCCGGCGCTGCCGGCGCGGCGTCCACGAGATCGAGCTCACCGCCCGCGAACTCGGCGTGCTCGCCTGCCTGATGGAACAGCCGGGCCGGGCCGTCGCGAAGCAGGACATCCTCGACGAGGTCTGGGACGCCCCGCACGGCATCGACCCGAACATCGTCGAGGTGTACGTCTCCTCGCTGCGCAAGAAGATCGACGCGCCCTTCGGCCGTCGCTCGATCCTCACCGTGCACGGCACCGGCTACCGGATGGCATCCGACGGTGGCTAGCGCGATGCGCCGCCGGAGGGCCTTCCGGGGGCGCCCGGCCACCCTGCGGGCGCGGGCCGCCGCGGCCGCCGCCCTCGCCATGGCCGCCGTGCTCGGCGCCGGCGGGCTGTGGCTGTTCGGCCTGCTGCGGGCCAACCTGCTCGACAACACCACCGGCCGTACCGAGCTCGCCGCCCGCAAGGTCGCCGCCCGGCTCGACGCGCGGGCCGTGCCGCCCGGCGGGCGGCTGCCCGCGCCCGAGGGCGGGGTGGACCTGGTCCTCGTACGGGACGCGGCCGGGCGGACCGTGGCCGGCAGCGGGAACCCGGACGACGCCCCGGACTTCGGCGCTCTGCGCCCCGGCCCCGGGGAGGACTCCCGCTCGGCCGTGCTGCCGCCCGCGCGCCCCGGTGCGGAACGGCGGGTGGTGGTCGTCGTCCAGGTTCCGGGCGCGGCACAGGTGGCGGGCGCGGTCCGGGTACCGGGCGCTCCGGGGTCGAACGGCCCCCACACCGTGTACGCCATGACGGTGCTCGGCGACGTCGACGACGCGACCGGGGCCGTAGCGGCCGGGCTGCTGGCGGGCGCGCCGCCGCTGATCGGCTTCGCGGCGGCCCTCGCCTGGTGGGTGACGGGCCAGGCGCTCCGCCCGGTCACCGCGATCCGCACCGGGCTGGCCGCGGTCACCGCGAGCGGCCTGGACCGGCGGGTGCCCGACCCGGGCGGCGCCGACGAGATCGCCCGCCTCGCCCGCACCGTCAACGACACCCTCGACCGGCTGGAGCGCTCCGACGCCCGGCAGCGGCAGTTCACCGCCGACGCCTCGCACGAGCTGCGCAATCCGCTGGCCGCCGTCCGCACCCGGCTGGAGGTGGCACTGGCCACGGGCCGCCCCGACCGGGAGTCGGTGGCCGCCGCGCTGGCCGACACCGAACGGCTCCAGGGGATCGCGGCGGACCTGCTGCTGCTCGCCCGCCTCGACGGCGGACCGGCGCCGCGCACCGAGCCGGTGGACCTCGCGCTGCTGGCGGCGGAGGACGCGGCGCGCCGGGGCGGGTCCCGGGTCGCGGTGCGCGTCGAGGCGGGGTCGCCCGTACCGGCGGCCGGGGACCCGGCGCGGCTGGAGCGGGCGCTGGCGAACCTGGTGGACAACGCCGTGCGGTACGCCCGTACCGAGGTCGTCGTACGGGCGGCGGGCGACGGCGCGGGCCGGGCGCTGCTGGAGGTGGCGGACGACGGTCCGGGCATCCCGGAGGCGGACCGGGAGCGGGTGTTCGAGCGGTTCGTACGGCTGGACGCGGACCGCGGCCGGGCCGGCGGCGGGACCGGTCTGGGCCTGGCCATCGCCCGGGAGATCGCGCGGGCGCACGGCGGCGAGGTGACGGCCGGCCCGGGACCGGGGGGCGGGGCCCGCCTCGTCCTGCGCCTGCCGGCGGAACCGGCCGGGCGGGGTCCTGGGCCCCGGGGCCCAGGGCCACACGTCCCGGCCCTGGGGTCCCACGTCCCGGCGCCCCGGGCCCGGAGGTCCTGAAGCCGCCTTCAGGATCTTCAGGTTTCCCTCAGCGCGGGCGCCCCAGCATCGACAGGCATGAGCGCGCACCGGAGGAAGACGACGACGAACCGAGCCCGCCGGCCGTCCCGCCGCCGTCGGCGGCGGCTCGCCCGCACCCTGCTGATCACGGGCTGCGCGCTGACGGTGACGGCGGGCGGCACGGCCTGGTACGCGTACCGGGACCTGGCCGCGAGCATCGGCAGTTCCAAGGCCCTGGAGGGGGCCGAGAAGTCGGCGTCCGGCGACGTGAACATCCTGCTGATGGGCCTGGACAGCCGTAAGGACCAGAACGGCGAGGACCTGCCGGACGACGTCCTCGACAAGCTCCACGCGGGCAGTTCGGACATCGGCGGCTACAACGCGAACACGCTGATCCTGCTGCACGTGCCCGCGGACGGCAGCCAGGCGAAGGCGTTCTCCGTCCCGCGCGACGACTTCGTCGGCATACCCGGCCACGGCAAGGACAAGATCAAGAAGGCGTACGGGCTCGCGAAGGAGAAGCGGCAGGAGCAGCTCGCCGCGCAGGGCGTCAAGGACCGGCGGCAGCTGGAGCGCGACGGCCGGGAGGCCGGGCGCGCGGCGCAGATCGAGACGGTGCGCGCCTTCCTCGGGGTCCCGGTCGACCACTTCGCCGAGCTGAACCTGGCCGGTTTCTACCACCTCGCCGACGCGCTGGGCGGCGTACCGGTGTGCCTGAACAAGCCCGTGAAGGACTCCTATTCGGGGGCCGACTTCCCCGCCGGGCCACAGACGCTGAACGGTCAGCAGTCGCTCGCCTTCGTCCGCCAGCGGCACGGCCTGGAGATGGGCGACCTGGACCGGACGAAGCGCCAGCAGGCGTTCCTGGCGGGCGCGACGCGGAAGCTGAACTCGGCCGGCACCTTCACCGACCCGGTGAAGCTGATGCGGCTGATCGACGCGGCGAAGCAGGACGTGGTGACGGACGAGGGCTGGGACCTGCTCTCGTTCGTGAAGCAGGCGAAGAACCTGTCCGGCGGAAAAGTGCGCTTCACGACACTCCCCGTCGAGCGGTTCGGACGGAACCACGGGGAGGACGTGAACGTCGTAGATGATATGAAGATAAAGCGCCTCATTGCAGAGCAGATCGGACCCAAGGCCGCCGCTTCCGGCGGGCCGGACACCGCTCCCTCCGCCCCGGGGACGCCTCCGGCGCCCGGTGAGGCGTCGTCCCCGGCGTCCCGCGACGGGGCACCCCCCGCACCGCCCTCCTCCTCACCGCCCGCCCCCTCGGCCTCCCCCCAGGACGGCGGCGGCATCCCGTGCGTGGACTGAAGCCCCTGACGACGGCGGGCGCCCGCCGTCGCACCGAGGCCCTGCTCCTGGTGTTCGTCGTCGTCATCGCCGTCTTCGGCCACGCCGGCGCCGGCCTCGCGATGAACGACGAGCTGCCGCCCAACCTGGCCGGTTTCACGGTCAGCATGACGCTGCTCTCGCTCGTGGGGCACCTGGGCGTGCGCCGCTTCGCCGCCTACGCCGATCCGCTGGTCTTCCCGCTGGCCATGCTCCTGACAGGGCTGGGGCTGGTGCTCCTGCACCGCCTGGACCAGGGGTACATCGAGCGGTACGGCGCGGACGCCAACGCGCCGGGCCAGCTGCTGTGGACGGTGGTGGGGGTCGCCGCCTGTCTGGTGGTGCTGGCCCTGCTGCGCGACCACCGCCTCCTCCAGCGGTTCATCTACCTCACGATGGCGGTCGCGCTGGTGCTGCTGATCGCACCGGCGTTCTTCGGCGCGGACACGTACGGCGCGAAGCGCTGGATCATCCTCTTCGGCTTCTCGCTCCAGCCCGGCGAGTTCGTGAAGATCATGATCGCGGTCTTCTTCGCCGGCTACCTCGTCATCCACCGCGACTCACTGGCCCTGTCCGGCCGCAAGGTCCTGGGCGTGCGGCTGCCGCCGATGCGTCAGCTCGGCCCCATCGTCACGGTGTGGATCGTCTCGATGCTGGTCCTGGTCTTCGAGCGGGACCTCGGCACCTCGCTGATCTTCTTCGGCGTGTTCGTGGTGATGCTGTACGTCGCCACCGAGCGCACCGGCTGGATCGTGTGCGGCCTGGTCATGGCCTCGCTCGGGGCGTTCGTGGTGGGCTCGACCGAACCGCACGTCAAGGCGCGCGTCGCGGCCTGGCTGGAGCCGCTGTCGTACTACTGGCCGAACCGGCCGACCGGGGTCACCTCGGACCAGTCCGCGCAGGCGCTGTTCAGCTTCGGCACGGGCGGCATCTCCGGGACGGGCCTCGGCCTGGGCCATCCGGAGCTGATCAAGTTCGCGGGCCGCAGCGACTTCATCCTCACCACGGTCGGCGAGGAACTCGGCCTGGCCGGGGTGATGGCCGTACTGCTCCTCTACGCGCTCCTCGTACAGCGGGGGCTGCGGATGGCGCTGGGCGCGCGCGACCCGTTCGGCAAGCTGCTGGCGGTGGGCCTGGCCTCGGCGCTGGCCCTCCAGGTCTTCGTGGTCGCGGGGGGCGTCACGGGCCTGATCCCGCTGACCGGAAAGGCGCTGCCGTTCCTGGCGAAGGGCGGCTCGTCTCTGCTGGCGAACTGGATCATGATCGCGCTGCTCCTGCGCATCAGCGACAGCGCGGAACGCCAGCGCGAGGCGGACGCCCTGGGCCCGGCGGAGACGACGATCACCCCGGTGGTGGCCGCGGGGGCGGGAGCGGGAGCGGGGCCGGGGACCGGGCCGGGGACGCGCTGACCGCGGGCCGGGCTCCGCGGACTACAGGTAGTCCTCCAGGCGCCCTATCCGGTAGCCCTGTTCCTGTATCCGCTGGAGCATCCGCGTCGTCATCTGGGTCTCCGTGGCGCCCTTGAGCTCCGACGGGCCCCGGAAGTGCGCCAGGACGATGTCCCCCGGCCTGAGGGCGGAGCCCTCGGCATACTGGAAGTTGTTGATCTGCATCGAGACCCGCCACAGGACCACGTCCGTGACCCCGCACTCCGCGGCGGCCCGGAGGGTGTCGTCGTTGTAGTTGCCGAACGGCGGGCGGAACAGCGCCGGGCGGGTGCCGAAACGCTTCTCCAGGTGGTCCTGCTGGCCGCATATCTCCTTCTTCTGCGCCGCGAAGGGCAGGGTCCGGAGGTTCGGGTGCGTCAGCGTGTGGTTGTTGACCGTGCTCGCCGAGCCGTTGTCTCGGAGCTTCTCGAAGTGCCCGTAGTCCGGCGAGGCCACGCTGTGGGTGAGGAACATCGAGATCGGCAGCTTCAGGTCGGCCGCCATCCGCAGGAACTCGGGGTCCTTCTCCGCGCCGTCGTCGAAGGTCAGGAAGACGACCTTCTCGTCCGGCGCGACGGGTATCCGGTCCACCACCGCCGCCCGGCCCGGGGCGGCCTGCGGACGCCCGGGCTTCCGGGCGGGCTTGGGCGCGTAGGCGACGGGGGCCGTCAGGCCCCACTTCCTGTACGCCTCGTCCGAGGGGCTCCCCGGGCCCGTCGGCGACCCCGACGGGGCCGCCGACGGCGTACCGGAGGGCCCGGCTTCCGGTGCCTCCTGCGTCGCCTTGCGACCCAGCCGTTCGATCGGGTCCACGCTGTCCCCGCACCCCGTCAGGGACAGCGCGAGCGCGCCGGCCGCCAGCGTTCCGGCTACCAACCGGCGCGCGTGCTTCACAGATAGTCCTCCAGGCGGGCCACGGAGTACCCCTTGTCCGTGACGGTCTTCATGACATGACGGATCATGTCAGTCATCGTTCCCTTCCAGTCCTCCCGGCCCCGGAAGTGCGTGAGGATGATGTCGCCGGGGTGCAGGTCGCGGTCCCACTCCCGGTAGTCCATCCGGTTCGTGAACGCCTCCGCGTTCCACAGGGGAACCGCCTTGATGCCGCAGGACTTCGCCGCGCGCAGCGTGTCCTGGTTGTAGTTGCCGTACGGCGGCCGGAAGAGCGTCGGCCGCTTGCCGAACTGCTTCTGGATGGTGTCCTGCTGGCCGCAGATCTCCTGGCGCTGCTTCTCGTACGACAGCGCGGGCATGTAGCGGTGGTTCAGGGTGTGGTTGTTCAGGGTGACGCCCGCGGCCTGCATCTGCTTGAAGTAGGGGTAGTTGTCGTTCACGACGTAGTCGCTGAGGAACGCCGTGTACGGGATCTTCAGCTCCTGCATCATCTTCAGGAACTCGGGGTCCTTCTCCGCGCCGTCGTCGATCGTCAGGAAGACGACCTTGTCCTCGGTGGGCACGGTGGTGAAGACCGGCGGATACTCCTCCTGGTCCTCGACCTCGAAGCCGTCGCGCGTGGTGATCTCGGGCTTCTCCTTCGGCGCGGCCGGGGCCGTGAGCGGCGGCTTGAGCAGCCCCCACTTCTTCGCCGCGACGACGCGCGCCTGCTGGGCGGCCTTGGCCTTCTCGGCGGCACTGAGCGCGCCGGCCGCGCCCGCCTCCGTGCCCTTGCCGGCCTTGGGCTTCTCCGGCGCCTCGGACCCGGAGGAGCACGCCGTCCCCAGGGCGGCGACCAGCAGGGCGGCCACGGCCACCCCGAACCGGCCGCGCGGACCCGCCGCGTACCGGTGACCGTGTAGCGTCTTATGTTCCTTTTGTCCGACTAGCTGCATAGCTGCGCATCCTGGCACCGGACACGCGCCCTCCCGGGAAGACACCGCGAGCGGGGACGCACCATCCACCGACTGGCCCACACCACCGCCGTGCCGGGCGGGCGGCGGGGGCGCGGCCCGGCGTACGCCCGCGAGATCCCGGCGCGACGTACCGGCGGACGTACCGGCGGACGTGGCACCGGCCGTCGTCCCGGCGGACACTCCGGCGGCCGTCGCGGCGCGACCGGTCAGGAACGGAGAAGCGGAATCCGCCGCCGCCTCGTAGCGTCGGAGGCATGGACATCAAGCTCGCACAGTGCTTCATCTCGGTCGACGACCACGACAAGGCCCTCCCCTTCTACCGGGACGTCCTCGGCCTGGAGGTCCGCAACGACGTCTCCTACGGCGGCATGCGGTGGGTGACCGTCGGCTCGCCCGCGCAGCCGGGCGTGGAGATCGTCATCGAACCGCCGCTCGCCGACCCGGGCGCCTCCCCCGCCGACCGGCAGGCCGTGACGGAACTGCTGGCCAAGGGCCTGCTGCGGGGCGTGATCTTCTCCACCGACGACTGCGACGCCACCTTCGAACGCATCCGGGCCGCGGGCGGCGAGGTGATGCAGGAGCCGTGCGACCAGCCGTACGGCGTGCGCGACTGCGCGTTCCGCGACCCCGCGGGCAACATGCTCCGCTTCACCCAGGCCCGCACGCCGTAGCCGTGGGATCCCGGCCCGGCGGCGCCGCCCCGCACCCCCTCCCCCGTACCCCCCGCCCGGTCCGGATTCCGCGCGGTCAGCCCGCCCCACAGTGATGGAGAGACAGGACAGGATGAGCAAGGCCAAGAGGACGGACCCACGGTCGCCCGCCCCGCACGCTGCCGACGGTCACGACCTGATCCGCGTGCACGGTGCGCGCGTGAACAACCTCAAGGACGTCAGCGTCGAGATCCCCAAGCGCCGGCTGACGGTGTTCACCGGCGTCTCAGGCTCCGGCAAGAGCTCCCTGGTGTTCGGCACGATCGCCGCCGAGTCGCAGCGCATGGTGAACGAGACGTACAGCGCCTTCGCCCAGGGCTTCATGCCGACGCCGGCGCGGCCCGAGGCCGACGTGCTCGAGGGACTGACGACCGCGATCATCGTCGACCAGCAGCGGCTGGGCGCCGACACCCGCTCCACCGTCGGCACCGCCACCGACACCAACGCGATGCTCCGCATCCTCTTCAGCCGCCTCGGCACGCCGCACATCGGCTCGCCCAACGCGTTCTCCTTCAACGTCGCCTCGGTCCGGGCCAGCGGCGCGGTCACGGTCGACCGCGGCGCCGCCAGCCGGACCGTGAAGCAGACCTTCACCCGCACCGGCGGCATGTGCACGCGCTGCGAGGGCCGCGGCACGGTCTCCGACATCGACCTCACCCAGCTCTACGACGACACCAAGTCGATCGCCGAGGGCGCGTTCACCATCCCCGGCTGGAAGTCGGACAGCTGGTGGACCGTGCGGACGTACGCCGAGTCGGGCTTCCTCGACCCGGAGAAGCCGATCCGCAAGTTCACCAAGAAGGAGATGCGGGACTTCCTGTACCGGGAGCCGACCAAGGTCAAGGTCGAGGGTGTGAACCTCACCTACGAGGGGCTGATCCCGAAGATCCAGAAGTCCTTCCTGTCCAAGGACCGGGAGGCGATGCAACCGCACATCCGGGCCTTCGTGGACCGCGCGGTCACCTTCACCGCCTGCCCCGACTGCGACGGGACCCGGCTCAGCGAGGCGGCCCGTTCGTCGCGGATCGGCGGGACCAGCATCGCCGACGCGTGCGCGATGCAGATCAGCGACCTCGCCGGGTGGATCCGCGGCGTCGACGAGCCTTCGGTGGCGCCCCTGCTCACCACGCTGCGGCAGACCCTCGACTCGTTCGTGGAGATCGGGCTGGGCTACCTCTCCCTGGACCGGCCCTCGGGCACCCTGTCGGGCGGTGAGGCGCAACGCGTCAAGATGATCCGCCACCTCGGCTCCGCGCTCACCGACACCACGTACGTCTTCGACGAGCCCACCGTCGGCCTGCACCCGCACGACATCCAGCGCATGAACGGCCTGCTGCTGCGGCTGCGCGACAAGGGCAACACGGTGCTGGTCGTGGAACACAAGCCGGAGACGATCGTGATCGCCGACCACGTCGTCGACCTCGGCCCCGGCGCCGGTACGGCCGGCGGGACCGTCTGCTTCGAGGGCACCGTCGACGGGCTGCGCGGCAGCGGCACCGTCACCGGCCGCCACTTCGGCGACCGGGCCGCCCTCAAGGAGACGGTGCGCGAGCCCGCCGGCGCGCTGGAGATCCGCGGCGCGACCACGCACAACCTGCGCGGCGTCGACGTCGACATCCCGCTCGGCGTGCTCGTCGTCGTCACCGGTGTCGCCGGCTCGGGCAAGAGCTCCCTCGTGCACGGGTCGCTGCCCAAGCGGCCGGGCGAGGCGGGCGAGGCGGGCCAGGGCGTGGTGTCGGTCGGCCAGGAGCCGATCCGCGGCTCACGGCGCAGCAACCCGGCGACGTACACCGGTCTCCTCGACCCGATCCGCAAGGCGTTCGCCAAGGCCAACGGCGTGAAGCCGGCGCTGTTCAGCGCCAACTCCGAGGGCGCCTGCCCCGGCTGCAACGGCGCCGGGGTGCTCTACACCGACCTGGGGATGATGGCCGGGGTGGCCACCACCTGCGTGGAGTGCGAGGGCAAGCGGTTCGAGTCCTCGGTACTGGAGTACCGATTCGGCGGCCGCGACATCAGCGAGGTGCTGGCGATGCCGGTGACCGAGGCGGAGGAGTTCTTCGGCTCCGGGGAGGCGCGCACCCCGGCGGCGCACGCGATCCTGCGCCGGCTCGCGGACGTCGGGCTGGGCTACCTCAGTCTCGGCCAGCCGCTCACGACCCTGTCCGGCGGTGAGCGGCAACGGCTCAAGCTGGCCACGCACATGGCGGAGAAGGGCGGGGTGTACGTGCTCGACGAGCCGACCGCCGGCCTGCACCTCGCCGACGTCGAGCAGTTGCTCGGCCTGCTGGACCGGCTCGTCGACTCCGGGAAGTCGGTCATCGTCGTCGAGCACCACCAGGCCGTCATGGCGCACGCCGACTGGATCGTCGACCTCGGGCCGGGCGCCGGCCACGAGGGCGGCCGGGTCGTCTTCGAGGGCACCCCCGCCGACCTCGTCGCCGCCCGCTCCACCCTCACCGGGGAGCACCTCGCGGCGTACGTGGGCACCTGACCGCGGCGGGGGCGCGGGTCCGCGAGGCGGCCGGGGTGTCGGGGGCGGCGCTCGCCCCGGGGGGCGGGGGCGGCGCTCGCCCCGGGGGGTAGGGGGCGTGTCGTCGCCGACAATGGACCCGTGACCCCCGAAGACTTCGCCGCCCTCCTCACCCCCGAGGGCACCGCCCTCCTCGACTCGCTCCGCGACCACGACCCCGGCCAGGAGCTGACGCTCGCCACCCGGCTGCGCCGCGAGCACCCCGCCGGGCTCGTCTCCGCCGCACTGGGGCAGGCCCGGCTGCGGCAGCGGGCGGTGGCGAAGTTCGGCGAGGAGGACGCCTTCCGGATGTTCTTCACCCCCGGCGGCGGCGAGATGGCCACCCGCGCGTCCGTGGCCTCGTACCGCGCCGGCCGGCTCGCCGCCCTCGGCGTGCGGGCGGTCGCCGACCTGTGCTGCGGCATCGGCGGGGACGCCCTGGCCCTGGCGCGGCTCGGCATCCGGGTGCTGGCGGTGGACCGCGACCCGCTGACCGTGGCCGTGGCACGGGCCAACGCCGGGGCGCTGGGGCTGGCGGACCTGATCGAGGTCCGGGAGGCGGACGTCACGGACGTGGACGTGTCCGCGTACGACGCGGTGTTCATCGACCCGGCCCGGCGCGGGGGGCGCGGCCGCGTCTTCGACCCGGAGTCCTACTCGCCGCCCCTGTCCTGGGCGGTGGAGACGGCCCGTACGGCGACGCACGCCGCCGTCAAGATCGCCCCCGGCATCCCGCACGAGGCGGTGCCCGCCGAGGCCGAGGCCGAGTGGATCTCGGACGGCGGGGACGTCAAGGAGGCCGTGCTCTGGTTCGGCACCGCGCCCGGCACGATCCGCGCCACCCTGCTGCCGGGGCCGCGCCGGCTGGTGACCGCCGCACCGCTGCCCGACCCGGCGGCGGGGCCGGTCGGCCGGTGGCTCTACGAGCCCGACGGCGCCGTCATCCGCGCCCACCTCGTCGCCGAGGTCGCCGAGCAGCTGGACGGCCGGCTGATCGACCCGACCATCGCCTACATCACCGCCGACGAGCTGCGCGCGACCCCGTACGCGACGGCGTACGAGATCACCGACGTGCTGCCCTTCGGCCTCAAGAAGCTGAAGGCGCTGCTGCGCGAGCGCGGGGTCGGCGTGCTGACCGTGAAGAAGCGCGGTTCCGCGATCGAGCCCGAGGAGCTGCGCCGGAAGGTCAAGCCGCAGGGGCCGAACTCCGCGACCGTCTTCCTGACCCGGGTGGCGGGGGCCCCGTCGATGCTGATCGGCTCGCCCGCCCCGGTGCCCGCGGCGCGGCCCCCGCGCTGACCCGCGGCCGGAAGCCCGGCCGGGGACCGGCCCGGGCGCTCAGCCCTCGCCGACCTCCACCGACTCGAACCGCCAGCGGTGCACCGCCCGCGTGATCAGGTCGGCCGCCGGCTCCGGCAGTTCGGGCAGGTCAGCGGCCACGCCCTCGGCCGCCTCCCACCAGGTGATCACGAGCACCCGGTCCTGCGGCGCCCGGAACACCTCGCGGCGCACCGGCTCGCGGGCCAGGACCTGGGAACGGGCCCACTCCAGGAGCTCGTTGCCCCGGCCGTCGGCGGCCCGGGCCTCCCACATCAGCGCGACGGTGCTCATGAGTACAGGTTGTCCTTGCTCAGCTCGTGCACGTGGTCGTGATCGTGGGAGTGCGCGTGACCGTGACCGTGACCGTCCGCGTGGTCGTGGTCGTGGTCGTGGCCGTGCCCGGTGCCCGGCACGTGCGGGTCGGTCACCGGCAGCGAGGAGTCCGCCGACAGGTCCCAGTCCGAGGGCGCCCGGTTGCGCTTGACCATCTCCGCGCCCAGCGCCGCGACCATCGCCCCGTTGTCCGTGCACAGCCCCGGCCGCGGCACCCGCAGGACGATCCCGGCGGCGTCGCAGCGCTCCTGGGCGAGCGCGCGCAGCCGCGAGTTCGCCGCCACCCCGCCGCCGATCATCAGGTGGTCGACGCCCTCGTCCTTGCAGGCCCGGACGGCCTTGCGGGTCAGCACGTCCACGACGGCCTCCTGGAAGGACGCCGCCACGTCGCGCACCGGCACGTCCTCGCCGGCCTTGCGCTTCGCCTCGATCCAGCGGGCGACGGCCGTCTTGAGCCCCGAGAAGGAGAAGTCGTACGCCGCGTCGCGCGGCCCGGTCAGCCCGCGCGGGAAGCTGATCGCCTTCGGGTCGCCCTCCCGCGCGAGCCGGTCGATCACCGGACCGCCGGGGAAGCCCAGCTGGAGCACGCGCGCGATCTTGTCGAAGGCTTCGCCGGCCGCGTCGTCGATGGTCGCGCCCAGCGGCCGTACGTCGGAGGTGATGTCCGGGGCCAGCAGCAGCGAGGAGTGCCCGCCGGACACCAGCAGCGCCATGGTGGGCTCCGGCAGCGGCCCGTGCTCCAGCTGGTCCACGCAGATGTGCGAGGCCAGGTGGTTGACCCCGTACAGCGGCTTGCCGAGCGCGTACGCGTACGCCTTGGCCGCCGAGACGCCCACCAGCAGCGCCCCCGCGAGCCCGGGGCCGGCCGTGACGGCGATCCCGTCGAGGTCGCGGGCGCTGACCCCGGCCTCCTTCAGGGCGCGCTCGATGGTCGGGACCATCGCCTCCAGGTGGGCCCGGGAGGCGACCTCCGGCACGACACCGCCGAAGCGGGCGTGCTCGTCGACGCTGGAGGCGATGGCGTCCGCGAGCAGGGTCGTGCCGCGGACGACGCCGACGCCGGTCTCGTCGCAGGAGGTCTCGATTCCGAGGACGAGCGGTTCGTCAGCCATTGCTCTCACTGCTCTCAGTTCGTGCGTGTGCGGGGTCGGTCAGTCGCATGACGAGCGCGTCGACGTTGCCGGGCTGGTAGTAGCCGCGGCGGAAGCCGATGGGCTCGAAGCCGAAGCGCTCGTAGAGCTTCTGGGCGCGGGTGTTGTCGACCCGTACCTCCAGCAGCACCTCGGCGCACTCGAAGGCGGTGGCGGCGCGCAGCAGTTCGGTCAGCAGCCGGGCGCCGAGCCCGGTGCCCCACTGGTCGCGGGCCGCCGCGATGGTCTGTACGTCGGCCAGGTCGCCGGCGGCGGCCAGCCCGGCGTAGCCCACCAGGCGGCCCCGGGCGTCCTCGGCGACGAGGTAGCGGCGCGTGGCCCGCGGGCCGCGCGCGTGGGCCAGCTCGGACCAGAACATGCCGGCCGACCAGGCGTCGTCGGGGAAGAGCTCGTGCTCCAGCTCCAGCACGGGCCCGATGTCCCACCAGCGCATGGCGCGCAGGACGGCGTCGGAGGCGGGGGCGGCGGCCGTCACTGGGGAGTGACCACCTTGTAGTTCTTGGGCACCTGCGCGTCGGGCCGGCGCAGGTAGAGGGGGGTGGGCGGCAGGAACGCCTCTCCGGCGGCCAGGCGCCGCGCGGCGAGGGCCGCGAGGGCGGCCGCCGACTGGTGCTCGGGGGCGCGCGCGTCCGGGAAGACCTCGGGGTAGAGCAGGGCGCCCTGGCCGACCGCGGGGAGGCCCGCGACCCGCTCGGCGATGTCGGCGGGGCGGTCCACGGCGGGCTCGCCGACGCGCGTGAGGGGGTCCTCGTACCGGGCCCAGTAGACCTCCTTGCGCCGCGCGTCGGTGGCGACGGTGAAGGGGCCCTCGATCCCGGCGGCTCCGGCGGCGTACGCGAGGCCGTCCAGGGTGCACAGGCCGTGCACCGGCACGCCGAGGACCGCGGCGAAGGTGGAGGCGGTGACCAGGCCGACGCGCAGCCCCGTGTACGGGCCGGGGCCGACGCCGACGACGATGCCGGTGACGGCGTCGAGCTTCAGCCCCGCCTCGGTGAGCACCTTGTCCACGGAGGGCAGCAGCAGCTCCCCGTGGCGGCGGGCGTCGACCTGGTGGGACTCGGCGAGGACGGACTCGCCGTCGTGCAGGGCGACGGTGACGGCGGGCGTGGCGGTATCTACAGCGAGCAAGAGCACGCGAACAGCCTACGACTCCGGGGCCCCGGCCCCTCGCGGCCGGTCGTGGAGCGGCCCGGCTGCTACCTTTCGACCGAGGTACCCAACGGGGTCAGGCGCGAGAGGTGGAGCAAGGTGGCACGCAGCAGCTCGGGAATCGTGGCCGGGCTCACCGCCGCGGCCATCGCGGCCGTCGGCTTCCTCGGCTACCAGGCGTCGGCGTCGGCACCCCCGCGCGTCCCGCAGACCGCCCCGCAGGACCCGGCGCCCGCCGCGAGCCTGCCCGCGAAGCAGGACCCCTCGAAGCCGGCGGCCGTGCCCGAGGGCTCGGGCACCGGGGTGCGGGTCGTGTACTCGGTGAGCCAGAAGAGGGTGTGGCTGGTCGGCGATCCGGCGCAGCCCGTCAGGTCGTTCCCGGTGGTCCCCAGTACGGTGCACCCGGCCGTGGGCACCTACGCGGTCGGCTCCCGATCGGGCGCCGTCACCGGCTCGGACGGGGTACCGATCGAGCACGTGGTGCGGTTCGCGACCGTCGAGGGCGTCGTGCTGGGCTTCAGCGCCCGGGTGGACGGCGCGACCCCGGATCCGGACCCGTCCAAGAAGACCGGCGGCATCCGCATGGCGCGCGCGGACGGCGACGCGATGTGGGCCTTCGCGACGATCAGCTCCAAGGTCGTCGTCGTCCCCTGACGCGGTCGCGTGACGCGGTCGCCTGACGCGGTCGCCTGACGCCGCGCCGCCCGTGGACCGGGCGGCGTCCCGCTCCCGCCCCCCCGCCGATTCACCCCAACGTGCTACTCAGGCCGCTTCGGACTCCGCAGCGGCCTGTTCGCGTACGGCGGCCTCCGGCGCGGACGCGTCGGGGGCGTGCCACCGCGCCGGGGGCGTCGAGACGGCGGTGGCGGCCGCCCCCGCGGCGAGCAGCGCCCGCATGGACACGGCGGACGGGCGGGGGTGGCGCGGTGCTCCTGCTGGTACCGGCATGGTGCCTCCTGGGGCCCGGGAACGCCGAACTTAGGCATACCTAAGAAACTCTCGGTACCATGTCACCACGAGCGCCGCCACCAGCGCAATATCTTCCCGACGCGTTGTCGGTACGGTTGCCCCGGCCGTCGCCCCGGCCGCTACTCCGAGAGGGCTCCCGCCAGGGCTTGAAGCCCGGATCCGGCGCCCCAGCGGGCTCCGATCCCGCGGACCGACACCTGCCGTACGTCGTCCAGGACCTCCTCGTGGCCGACGGCCCGCTCGATCACCACGTGCAGCCGGTCGTCCGAGAGCTCCTCGACCTTGCCGTCGCCCCACTCCACGACGACCACGGACTCGGGCAGCGAGACGTCGAGGTCCAGGTCCTCCATCTCGTCCAGCCCGCCGCCCAGCCGGTACGCGTCCACGTGCACGAGCGCCGGACCGTCCCCCAGCGGCGGGTGGACGCGGGCGATCACGAAGGTCGGCGAGGTCACGGCCCCGCGCACGCCCAGGCCCTCGCCGAGGCCGCGGGTCAGGGTCGTCTTGCCGGCGCCCAGCTCCCCCGTCAGCAGCACCAGGTCACCGGGGCGCAGCAGCCCCGCGATCCTCAGGCCCAGCCCGCGCATGGCGTCCGGGGAGTCGACGGTGATCAGGGTTTCGGCGCGGACGCCGGCCTCAGCTGCCGGGGCCGGGCCTCGCGGCGCTTCCAGCGGTACTTCTTCCATGCCCGCCAACGTTAGCCGCTGCCGGGACCGGGACCGCGCCGGTGCGGGCGAGCAGCTCGGTGAGCAGCCGGGTCACGGTCTCCGGCTGCTCCAGCATCATCAGGTGGCCGGCGGATTCCAGGACCACCAGCTCGGCTCCCGGCAGCGCCTCCTTGATGGCCTCGCTGTGCGCGAGCGGGGTGATCATGTCCCGGTCCCCGGCGATGACGGTGACCGGGATGTCCGCGAACCGCTGGAGGGCGACGGTCTTGTCGTGGGTCTGGAAGGCCGGGTAGAACTCCGCGACCACGTCGATCGGGGTGGCCTCGATGAGGCGCTCCGCGAACCGCGCGACGCCCGGATCGACGTCCCGGGAGCCGAACGAGTACATCTTGATCATTCCCGCGAAGAGGTCGGCGGTGGCCCGCCGTCCCTTCTCCACCAGCTCCACCTGCGAGCCGAGGGCCTTGAGCACGCCCGGCAGGAACCGGCGCACCGCGCCCAGGCCGACCGCGGGGAGCCCGTACGTCACCTCGCCGAGGCGGCCGCTGGACGTGCCGACCAGGGCCACGCCGACGACGCGCTCGCGCACCAGGCCGGGGAACAGCTCGGCCAGTCCCATGATGGTCATGCCGCCCATCGAGTGACCGACGAGGATCAGCGGGCCCTCGGGGGCCGTGGCGTCGAGTACGGCCTTCAGGTCCCGGCCCAGCTGCTCGATGGTCACCGGCTCGCCGTCCGCCTGGGCGAGGCCGCGGGCGCTGCGGCCGTGGCTGCGCTGGTCCCAGTAGACGGCGCGGACCACCCCGCGCAGCGCGGCGCGCTGGAAGTGCCAGGAGTCCTGGCCGAGGCAGTAGCCGTGGCAGAACACGACGGTGGCCTGGGGCGTCGGCTTGCGGCGCAGCCGGCGCTTGGCCGTCGCGTCGCCCGGCACCTCGTCGACCTCGTCGACCTCGTAGTAGAGCTGGGTGCCGTCCTCGGCCCGGCAGGTGCCTTCGGTGCCGCGCAGGGAGCCGTAGTCCCCGGCGGCGTCGAGGGCCAGGCGCGCCTTCATGCGCATGCCGCGGCCGACGGTGATCCGTTCGACGGCGACTCCGGCCGCCGCGCCCGCCGCCATCACGCCGATGGCGGCTCCGGCCCAGCCGGCCTTGCGCCAGTTCTCGCTCACGCCGCCGCCCTCACTCGGCCTCAGCCGCCCAGGTACACCCGGGGCACGCGCCCCCCGATACGGGTGACGATCTCATACGCGATGGTGTCCGCGGCCTGCGCCCAGTCCTCGGCGGTGGGTTCACCGCGCTCCGCGTCGCCGAAGAGGACGGCCTCGTCGCCGACGCGGGCCGTGTCGGCGCCGAGGTCGACCACGAACTGGTCCATGGCGACGCGCCCGGCGACGCGGCGGACCTTCCCGCCGACGAGCACCGGCCCGCGGCCCGAGGCGTGCCGCGGGATGCCGTCGGCGTAACCGGCCGGGATCAGCGCGAGGTTCGACTCGGCGTCGGTGACGTAGTGGTGGCCGTAGCTCACGCCGTGCCCGGCGGGGACCGTCTTGACCAGCGCGAGGGAGGCCCTGAGCGTCATCGCGGGCCGCAGGCCCAGCTGGGCCGGGGTGCCGAGCTCGGGCGCGGGCGACACGCCGTAGACGGCGACCCCGCAGCGCACCAGGTCGAAGTGCGACTCCGGGAGGGTGAGGGTGGCCGGCGAGTTGGCGATGTGCCGGACCTCGGGGTCCAAGCCCTCCTTCTCGGCGTACGCGAGCATGTCGCGGAACGCGGTGAGCTGGAGCTGGATGGAGGGGTGGCCGGGTTCGTCGGCGCAGGCGAAGTGCGACCAGACGCCGGTGACCCGGACGGTCCCCTCGGCCTGCGCGGCCACGGCGGCGCCGACCAGTTCCGCCCAGTCGGCGGGCTGGCAGCCGTTGCGGCCGAGGCCGGTGTCGGCCTTGAGCTGGACGCGGGCGCTGCGCCCGGTCGCGCGCGCGGCGGCGCGCACCTCGTCCAGGGCCCACATCCCGCTCACGGACACGTCGATGTCGGCTTCGACCGCCGCGCGCCACGGCCCGCCGGGGGTCCACAGCCAGCACATGATCCGCCCCTGGATCCCGGCGGCGCGCAGCGCGAGCGCCTCCTCGGGGGTGGCGGTCCCGAGCCAGGCGGCACCGGCCTCCTGGGCGGCGCGGGCGCACTCCAGGGCTCCGTGCCCGTAGGCGTTCGCCTTGACCACGGCCATCAGCTCGGCCCGGGGCGCCCGCTCGCGCAGGGCGCGCACGTTCTCCCGTACGGCATCAAGATCGATCTCGGCGTACACGCGCGTCGGTGTCTCGTTCATCGCCCACAGTCTCGCAGACCCCGGTTACGCGCCGTAAAACCCCGCCGCGTCCCGCCCACCGGCAGACCCACCACGAACCGGAGCCAAAACCAGCCCCGCCGGCGTTCGAGGCGCGGGGTCCCGCCCACCGGCACACCCACCACAAACCGGAGCCGAAACCAGCCCCGCCGGCGTTCGAGGCGCGGGGTCCCGCCCACCGGCACACCCACCACGAACCGGAGCCAAAACCAGCCCCGCCGGCGTTCGAGGCGCGGGGTCCGGGGCGGAGCCCCGAGGCCCGGCCGCAGGCACCGGCACCGCCCCGGACAGCCCCCGGGAGCACTCCACCCCCCGCCGGGGCGTCACGGTGTGCGGACGTCCCGCCACGCACCCGGCAGTGCCTGCGCCACCTCCTGCGCGAGCACCGGCGCCCCGGCCGCGGCCCGCCGCCCCGCGAGTCCGTGCAGGTACGCCGCCACCGCCCCCGCGTCCGCCCCGGACAGCCCGCCCGCCAGCAGCGCACCGGCCAGCCCGGACAGCACGTCCCCGCTCCCGGCGGTGGCCAGCCACGGGGTCCCGGTCGGGTTGACCCGTACGGGACCCCCGAACCCACCGCCCCCACCGCCCCCACCGCCCCCACCGCCGGAGGCGATCAGCGTCGTGGAGCCCTTCAGCAGCGCCGCCACCCCGTACCGCTCGGCCAGCGCCCGCACCGCCCTCAGCCGCCCCGCCTCCACCGACTCCCGCGACACCCCCAGCAGGGCCGCCGCCTCCCCCGCGTGCGGGGTCAGCAGGGTCGGGGCCGACCGGGCTCGCAGCACCCCGGTGTCGAGCCCGCGCAGCCCGTCCGCGTCGACCAGTACCGGCACGTCCTCGGCCAGCAGCCCCGCGACCTCGCCGCCGCGCCCCTCCCCCAGCCCCGGCCCGACCACCCAGGCCTGTACGCGGCCCCGCCCGATCAGCGTCTCCGGGTACCGCGCGAGCACGGCGTCCGCGGCCGCCGCCGGACCGACGTACCGGACCGCGCCCGCACCGCCCCGCAGCGCCCCGGCCACGGCCAGCACCGCCGCGCCCGGGTACTGCGCGGACCCGGCGACGATGCCGACCACGCCCCGCCGGTACTTGTCGCTCGACGCCCCCGGCTCCGGCAGCAGCGCCGCGACGTCGGCGTGCTGGAGGGCCTGCGCGTCCGGCCCGCCCAGGGCCAGCCCGATGTCCACCAGGTGCACGGCGCCCGCCCGGGAGGCCCCGGGGTCGATCAGCAGCCCGGGCTTGTACGCCCCGAACGTCACCGTCACGTCGGCGGTCACCGCCGGGCCCGCCACCTCACCGGTGTCCGCGTCCACCCCGCTCGGCAGGTCCACGGCGACCACCGGGACCCCGGCCGGGATCCGCTCGACCAGCGCCGCGGCCGCCGGCCGCAGCCCGCCCCGCCCGCCGATCCCGAGCAGCCCGTCGAGCACCAAATCCGCCCGCGCGGGCATGGTGTCCGACACCCGGCCGCCGGCGGCCCGCAGCGCCGCGAGCCCGCCCGCGTGCATCCGCAGCGGGTCCATCGGCACCGCCGTCACCCCGGCCCCGCGCCGGGCCAGGCGCGCGCCGGCGTAGAGCGCGTCGCCCCCGTTGTCCCCCGGCCCCACCAGCAGCACGACGCGCGCCCCGTAGACCCGCCCCGGCCGCCGGGCCAGCAGCCCCGCGCAGACGGCGGCCAGCCCGGCCGCCGCCCGCAGCATCAGGGCGCCTTCGGGCAGCCGGTCCATGAGCTCCCGCTCGGCGGCCCGTACGGTCTCCACGCTGTAAGCAGTACGCATGGCCCCCAGCCTGCCCGACCGGCGCGGCCCCTACCCCTCGGCCACCGCCCCGCGGCCCGTCCCCGTGGCCCCTACCCCTCGGCGATCACCACGGCGGAGGCGACCCCCGCGTCGTGGCTCAGCGAGATGTGCCAGGACGTCACGCCCAGCGCCAGCGCCCTCGCCTCGACCGTCCCGGACACCCGCAGCCGCGGCCGCCCGGACTCCTCCACGTACACCTCGGCGTCGGTCCACAGCATCCCGCCGGGCGCGCCGAGCGCCTTCGCGAGCGCCTCCTTGGCCGCGAACCGGGCGGCGAGCGACGCGGTTCCGCGCCGCTCGCCGCTCGGCAGCGTCAGCTCGGCGTCGACGAAGAGCCGCCGCGCCAGGTTCGGCGTCCGCTCCAGCGCCGCGCCGAACCGGTCGATCTCCGCGACGTCGATCCCCACACCGATGATCACAACGACTACCCCACTGCCCCGCTACTCCACCGTCACCGACTTGGCGAGGTTACGCGGCTGGTCCACCTCGTTGCCCCGGGCCGTCGCCAGCTCGCACGCGAAGACCTGCAGCGGCACCGTCGCCACCAGCGGCTGGAGCAGCGTCGGCGTCGCGGGGATCCGGATCAGGTGGTCGGCGTACGGGACGACCGCCTCGTCGCCCTCCTCCGCGATCACGATGGTCCGCGCCCCGCGGGCCCGGATCTCCTGGATGTTCGACACGATCTTGTCGTGGAGCACCGAGCGGCCCTTCGGCGACGGCACGACCACCACCACCGGCAGGTCCTTCTCGATCAGCGCGATCGGCCCGTGCTTCAGCTCGCCCGCCGCGAAGCCCTCGGCGTGCATGTACGCCAGCTCCTTGAGCTTGAGCGCGCCCTCCAGTGCCACCGGGTAGCCGACGTGCCGCCCCAGGAACAGCACCGTGTTCTTGTCCGCCAGGGAGCGCGCGAGCTCCCGTACCGGCTCCATCGTCTCCAGGACGGTGTCCACGGCCGCGGCGATGTCCGACAGCTCCCGGACGACCGTCTCGATCTCGTCGCCCCACTTCGTGCCCCGCACCTGGCCGAGGTAGAGCGCGACGAGGTAGCAGGCGACCAGCTGCGTCAGGAACGCCTTCGTGGAGGCGACGGCCACCTCCGGACCGGCGTGCGTGTACAGCACGGCGTCCGACTCGCGCGGGATGGTGGAGCCGTTCGTGTTGCATACGGCCAGCACCTTGGCCCCCTGTTCACGCGCGTGCCGCAGCGCCATCAGGGTGTCCATCGTCTCGCCGGACTGCGAGATCGCGATCACGAGGGTGCGCTGGTCGAGGATCGGATCGCGGTAGCGGAACTCGCTCGCCAGCTCCGTCTCGCACGGGATGCGCGTCCAGTGCTCGATGGCCAGCTTCGCGATCATGCCCGCGTGGTAGGCCGTGCCGCAGGCGACGATGACGACCTTGTCGACCTCCCGGAGCACCGAGACGGGGATGCGCACCTCGTCCAGGGTCAGCGAGCCGTTCGCGTCGATCCGGCCCAGAAGGGTGTCGGCCACGGCCTTCGGCTGCTCGGCGATCTCCTTGAGCATGAAGTAGTCGTAGCCGCCCTTCTCGGCCGCCGAGGCGTCCCAGTCCACGTGGTACGCACGCACGGTGGCGGCGGAGCCGTCGAAGTTGGTCACCGTGACGCCGTCGCGGCGGAGCTCGACGACCTGGTCCTGGCCCAGCTCGATCGCGGCCCGGGTGTGGGCGATGAACGCGGCCACGTCGGAGGCGAGGAAGTTCTCCCCCTCGCCGACGCCCACCACCAGGGGCGAGTTGCGGCGCGCGCCGACCACCACGTCCGGCTCGTCGGCGTGCACCGCGACCAGCGTGAAGGCGCCGTCCAGGCGCCGGCACACCTGCCGCATCGCCTCGGCGAGGTCCCCGGCGGCCGCGAAGTGCTCGGCGAGCAGGTGGGCCACGACCTCGGTGTCCGTCTCGGAGTCGAGCCGGTGCCCGCGCCCGGCCAGCTCGGCGCGGAGCGCGGCGAAGTTCTCGATGATCCCGTTGTGCACGACGGCCACGCGCCCCGCGTTGTCGAGGTGCGGGTGGGCGTTGGCGTCGGTGGGCCCGCCGTGGGTCGCCCACCGGGTGTGCCCCAGTCCCGTGGACCCGGCCGGCAACGGGTTCCCGACCAGCTCCTTCTCCAGATTGACCAGCTTCCCGGCCTTCTTGACGGAGGCCAGCCCACCGTCGGCGAGCACGGCGATCCCCGCCGAGTCGTAGCCGCGGTACTCCAGCCGCTTGAGTCCGGCGATGACCACATCGAGCGCCGACTGCGCTCCCACGTAACCCACAATTCCGCACATAGGCGGCAGGGTACGCCGTAGTCGGCCGTCTGCCCGGTACCTGAACAAGACGAAACCCGCCCGGCCCGGACCGCCCACCGGTACCGCTACGTGACCCACCGCATAACCCACAACAGCCCCCCACCCCCGACAATGGCGGTGTGATCACTTCGCCGCCACGAAGCAGCACGCCGGAGAACGCAATGGAGCGCACCGGCCAGGACGGGCCCCGCCCGGCCACCGGACAGGACGGGTCCCACCCGCGCCCGGCCCACCGCCGGGGCCCGGACGCCTCGCCGTACGTCGACCTGACCCGTGCCGAGTGGAGCGCCCTGCGCGAGCGGACCCCGCTCCCCCTCACCGCCGACGAGGTCGAGCGGCTGCGCGGGCTCGGCGACGTCATCGACCTCGACGAGGTGCGCGACGTCTACCTCCCGCTCTCCCGCCTGCTCAACCTGTACGTCGGCGCCACCAGCAACCTCCGCGGCACCCTCAACACGTTCCTCGGCGACGCGGGCAACGGGCACGGCGCCCAGCAGGGCACCCCGTTCGTCATAGGGGTGGCCGGCTCCGTCGCCGTCGGCAAGTCCACGGTGGCCCGCCTGCTCCAGGCGCTCCTGGCCCGCTGGCCCGAGCACCCGCGCGTGGAGCTGGTCACCACGGACGGATTCCTGTACCCGATGAAGGAGCTCCAGCGGCGCGGGCTCACCTCCCGCAAGGGCTTCCCCGAGTCCTACGACCGCCGCGCGCTCACCCGCTTCGTCGCGGACATCAAGGCCGGCAAGGACGAGGTCCGGGCCCCCGTCTACTCGCACCTGATCTACGACATCGTCCCGGGCGAGGAGCTGGTCGTACGCCGCCCGGACATCCTCATCGTCGAGGGTCTGAACGTCCTCCAGCCGGCCCTCCCCGGCAAGGACGGCCGCACCCGTGTCGGCCTGGCCGACTACTTCGACTTCAGCGTGTACGTCGACGCCCGGCCCGAGGACATCGAGCGCTGGTACCTCAACCGCTTCCGGAAGCTGCGCGCGACCGCCTTCCAGAACCCGTTCTCCTACTTCCGCAAGTACACCCAGGTCTCCGAGGAGGAGGCCGTGGAGTACGCGCAGACGATGTGGCGGACCATCAACAAGCCCAACCTGCTGGAGAACGTGGCCCCCACCCGCGGCCGGGCCACCCTGGTCGTCCGCAAGGGCCCCGACCACAAGGTGCAGAAGCTGAGCCTGCGCAAGCTCTGAGCCGTGGGGAACGCACTAGGGTGCGGGAATGCTGCATCTGCGCCTGATCACGCCTCCCGACCGTACGGAGGCGGTGGTCGCGGCCGTCGAGAAGACGGTCGGCACCACCCACCTGGTCGTCCTGGCGGGCGCCGCCCGGGTGCCGCCGGGAGACCTCGTCCTGTGCGACGTGGCGCGCGAGGCCGCGGACGAGCTGCTGGAGGAGCTGCGGTCCCTCGGGATCGCCGAGGACGGCTCGATCGCCGTCGAGAACATCGACCTCTCGCTGTCCAAGCGGGCCGACGCGGCCGAGGAGGAAGCGCCGGGCGAGCCGGCGGACGCCGTCCTGTGGGAGCACCTGAGCGAATCCACGCACGAGGAGTCCACCCTCAGCATCACCTACGTCGCGTTCATGATCATCGCGACGATGATCGCCGCCTGCGGCGTGGTCCTCGACAACGCCGTCCTGATCGTGGGCGCCATGGCCGTCGGCCCCGAGTTCGGCCCGCTCGCCGGCGTGTGCACCGCCCTGGTGCAGCGCGCGCCCCGGCTGGCGGCGCGCTCCCTCCTCGCCCTGTTGATCGGCTTCGCGGCCGCGATCGCCGTCACCACCTTGTTCAGCCTGGCGATGGACGCGCTGGGCCAGTTCGACAAGGGCATGCTGGAGGACCCGCGGCCGAACACCAGCTTCATCTGGCAGCCGGACCCGTTCTCGTTCATCGTGGCGCTGCTCGCCGGGGTCGCCGGGATACTGTCCCTGACCTCGGCCAAGTCCGGGGCCCTGGTGGGCGTGGCGATCTCCGTGACCACGGTCCCGGCGGCCGCCAACGCCGCCGTGGCCCTGAGCTACGGCGACCTCGGCCAGATGTGGGGCTCGGCGGAGCAACTGCTGCTGAACCTGGGCGGCATCATCGTGGCGGGCGTCCTGACCCTGCTGGCGCAGAAGGCCCTGTGGCGCACCCAGCGGGGCCGCTGGGTCCGCGGCCCTGAGAAGACCTGAGGCCCCGTCGTACGCCTGCGGCCCCGCACCCGGTCCGGGTGCGGGGCGGCCCGTCGGGGGCCCCGCGCCGGACGGGCCGCCCGGCCCGTGGGCCGGGACCCGGGTCACGACGTCCCTGGCCGGACGGGTCGCCTCGCCGGTGCTCCCGCCCGGTGAGTCCCGGATCGGCGGGTTCGGCGGCGTCACCGGGCTCGCCGCCTGGACCGTCGCCCATGACGTGACGCACGTCGTGGACGCCACCCACCCGTTCGCGGAGCGGATGAGCTTCAACGCCTCCGAGGCGCACGCGCTCACCGGCGTCCCGCTGCTGGCACTGCGGCGCCCCGGCTGGACCCCCGAGCCCGGCGACGCCTGGACGTTCTCGGACTCCCTCGCCGGGGCGGCCGCGCTGCTGCCCGAGCTGGGCGGCGGCCGGGTGTTCCTGACCACGGGCCGGATGGGCCTGCACGCCTTCGCGCACCTGGCGGACCCCTGGTTCCTGGTGCGTTCGGTGGACCCGCCGGCCGGTCCGGTGCCGCCGCGGCTCGAAGTCCTGCTGGACCGGGGCCCGTTCACCCTCGACGGCGAGCGGGAGCTGCTGGCCCGCCGCCGCATCGATGTCCTGGTCACCAAGGACAGCGGGGGCTCGGCCACCGCGCCGAAGCTCACCGCGGCCCGCGAGGCCGGCCTCCCGGTCCTCGTCGTGCGCCGCCCCCCGACCCCGTGGGGCGTACCGGAAGCCGGTTCGGTCCGGGCGGCCCTCGACTGGCTCACCCACACCCCGTGACACCCCCGCGCACCACCCGGGCAGCGGGGGTGGTGGTGGTCAGCCGTAGCGGCGCGGGGTCCAGGTGAGGCGGGAGCCGTCGGGTCGCTCGGTGACCTGGGTCTGCGAGGAGCCGATCAGCAGGATCGTCCGCATGTCGACCTCGGAGGGCTCCAGTTCGGCGAGCGTGACGATCCGCACCGACTGCTCGGGGCCGCCCACGTCCCGCGCCACGACCACCGGGGTCTGCGGCGGCCGCAGCTCCAGCAGCAGTTCGCGGGCCTGCGCCACCTGCCAGGTACGGGTCCGCGAGCCGGGGTTGTACAGGGCCAGCACCAGGTCGGCCGCGGCGGCGGCGCGCAGCCGCTCCGCGATGACCTCCCACGGCTTGAGCCGGTCCGACAGGGAGACGGTGGCGTAGTCGTGGCCGAGCGGGGCTCCGGCGGCGGCCGCGGCCGCGTTCGCGGCGGTCACCCCGGGCAGGACCCGTACGGGCACGTCCGTGTACCGCGGCTGCGCGGCGACTTCGAGCACGGCGGTGGCCATGGCGAAGACGCCCGGGTCGCCGCCGGAGACCACGGCCACCCGCTTGCCGCGGCGGGCCAGGTCGAGGGCGAACTCGGCGCGCTCGGACTCCACCTTGTTGTCCGAACCGTGCCGGGCCTGGCCCGGCTTGACCGGCACCCGGTCCAGGTAGGTGGTGTAGCCGACCAGCACCTCGGCGTCGGCGAGCGCCCGCCGGGTCTCGGGAGTGAGCCACAGCGGGCCCGCCGGGCCGGTGCCGACGACCACGACCCCGCCGGGCCCGGACGGAACGCTGCCCGGGTTGCCGATCCGGCTGGGAACGACGGCGACGGCGAAGTACGGCACGGACCCGGGATCGGTGTCGGCGAGGACGCCGGTGCGCTCCCCGTCCATGGTGGCGCGCTCCACGTAGCGGGCCTCGGCGAGCCGGCCGCTGGTCTCCATCGCCCCCAGGACGGCGGGGAAGGTGCGGCCGAGCTTCATGACGACCGCCGAGTCGGTGGCGGCGAGGCGGGCGGCGAGCTCCTCCTCGGGCAGGGTGCCCGGCAGGATCGTCAGCACCTCCTCGCCCTCGACGAGCGGCGTGCCGAGGCGGGCGGCGGCGGCGCTCACGGAGGTGACGCCGGGGATGACCTCGGTGTCGTACCGGTGCGCGAGCCGCTTGTGCATGTGCATGTACGAGCTGTAGAAGAGCGGGTCGCCCTCCGCCAGCACGGCGACGGTCCGGCCGGCGTCCAGGTGGGCGGCCAGACGGGCGGCGGCGGACTCGTAGAACTCGTCCATCGCGCCCTGGTAGCCACCGGGGTGGTCGGTGGTCTCGGTGGTGACCGGGTAGACCAGCGGCTCCTCGACGTGGTCCTCGCGCAGGTACTTCGCGGCGATGGAGCGGGCGATGGAGCGGCCGTGGCGGGCGCTGTGGTAGGCCACGACGTCGGCCGCGGCGATCACTTCGACCGCGCGCAGGGTCATCAGGGAGGGGTCGCCGGGCCCGAGCCCGACGCCGTAGAGACGTCCTGCGGCCCGGTCTACGGCCTGCTCGGCTACGGCCTGCTCGGCTGCGGCGCTCATTCGGCCACGCTCGCGATGGCGTTGACGGCCGCGGCCGCGATGGCGCTGCCGCCGCGGCGGCCCCGCACGATCAGGTGGTCGAGTCCGGAGGGGTGCGCGGCGAGGGCGTCCTTGGACTCCGCGGCGCCGATGAAGCCGACGGGCACGCCGATGACGGCGGCGGGGCGCGGGGCGCCCTCCTCGATCATCTCCAGCAGCCGGAACAGCGCGGTCGGCGCGTTGCCGACGGCGATCACCGAACCCTCCAACAGGCCCCGGTCGCGCCACACTTCGAGCGCGGCGGCGCTGCGCGTGGTGCCCATCCTCGCCGCGAGGTCCGCGACCGAGGGGTCGGAGAGCGTGCAGATCACGTCGTTGCCGGCGGGCAGCCGCTTGCGGGTGACCCCGCTGGCGACCATCTGTACGTCGCACAGCACCGGCGCGCCCGCCTCCAGGGCGGCGCGGGCCCTCAGCACCACCTCGGGCGTGTACCCGAGGTCCTGGGGAAGGTCGGTCATCCCGCAGGCGTGAATCATGCGCACCGCGACCTGGGCGACCGAGGCGGGCAGCCCGGAGAGGTCGGCCTCGGCACGGATCGTGGCAAAGGACTGGCGGTAGATCGCGGCGCCGTCCTTCTCGTACTCGAACACTGTGTACTCGCTCATTTCGTCACTGCGTCTTCGGAGGTGTCGCGGGCCGCCGTGAGGGCGGCGGCCAGGTCGGGACGGTACGGCAGGGGCCGGCCGTGCACGGAGAGCAGGTAGCCGTCGCCGTCGGCCGCGGCCAGGGCGTCCACCCAGGCGGTCCCCCGCGGATGGCCGCACCGGCGCTCGCAGCCGGACCAGTGCACGGGCAGCCGCCCCCGGGATGCGTGGACGACGGCGGCCGCGTCGGCGCGTACGTCCGCGAGGGACTTGGCGCAACCGGGCCGCCCCGTACAGGCGGTGACGGACCGCCAGGGGTCGTCGGCGGCGGTGATCAGGCCCGCGTCGGCGAGCCCGGCGAGGACCCGGCCGGCCCGGTCCGCGGGCAGGCCCGGAACGACGATCCCGCGCCACGGCGTGAGGCGGAGCCGGCCGGTCAGGCCGGCCAGGTGGGACCACTGGTCCGCGGTGAGCCGCCCGAGGGGCGCGAGGACGGACAGCGCGACGGTGGCGCCGGGGCCGTCCACGATCCCCGGCTCGGGCGCGGCCGGGGGGCCGGGGGGCCGGTCGGGTACGGGCGCGGACTGCGCGGCGATTCCCGCGGCCTCGATCCGTACGGTCAACCGGGCCCCGGACAGGGCGTGTTCGGGCGGCAGCTCACTCACCCGCCAGGCGTGGGTGCCGGCTTCGCGGGCCGCGTCGAGGAAGGAGGCGGCGGCCACCAGAGCGGCCCGGGGGGCGTCCGGCGCGGCGACGAGGGCGCCGTCGCGGGCACCGGCCGTCCACACCAGGGCCCGGCCGTCGCCCCGCGCGGTGAGGTTCACGTCCGCGCCGAGGGAGGCCACGTCGCCGCGGCCGTCGTCGAGGGCGAAGAGGAACCGACCGGACAGGGCGGCCGCGGCCGGGTCGGCGCACAGCAGCCCGTCCAGCTCCGGAACCCAGGGGGCCACGTCGGGCAGGCCGCGTCGGTCGAGGCCGGTCAGCGGCGAGGCGACGACGTTGCGGACCCGCTCGTGGGCGGGGGCGGGCAGCAGCCCGGCCGCCGCCAGCAGCTCGGCCAGCTCGCCGCCGCAGCTCGCGCCGAGGCCGCGCAGCTGAACGTTGCCGCGCGAGGTGAGGTCGAGGCGGCCGTCGCCGAGCCGGTGCGCGGCCTGCGCCAGCGTCAGGGCGGCCCGGCCGTCGAGCAGCCCGCCCGGGATCCGCACCCGTGCCAGGAACCCGTCGTCGGCCGCGTGCAGCCGCAGCGCGCCGGGGCAGGCGTCACCGCGGTCCCGTACGACGGATTCGTCGCGCGGCGCGGCGGAGGCGGGCGGGGGCGGGGGCATGGCGGCGAGCATACCCACGATTCCCGCCCCCGGACCTGTGTCCGTCACCACCCCACCCCCCGTGACCAGCACTCCCCCCGCCCCGAACCCAAATCCCCTCCCCCGGCGACACCCGCACCCACAGTCCAAGCCCGAACCACACCAGCCCCGCCGCCACCCAAGCCCCGGCCACTTCCAGCCCCGCCGGCGTTTGAGGCGCGGGGCACGGGGCGGAGCCCCGTAACGGCGCCGCACGCACGGTCCGAGCCGAACCACATCCAGCCCCGCCGGCGTTTGAGGCGCGGGGCACGGGGCGGAGCCCCGTAACGGCCGCCGCACCCGCCCGTACCCGCCCAACCCGGCGCAGCGCCCCGCCCCCCACTCCCGGCCAGGGAAGACGCCGCCTAGGATGACCACCGGCGGGCCACACGGCCCGCCATCGCCGAGGACGGCGACATGGGAGGAAGCCCGGTGTGATTCCGGCGCGGTCCCGCCACTGTGAACCCCCGCGGAGCGATCGGCGGGGTGAGCCAGGAACTCCCGCCGTCCTCACTGCCCGGGGCGCGGAAACCCCGAGGAAGGCCTGCCGCCGCATGATCCTGCTGCTGTCGACGTCCGACACCGATCTGCTCAGCGCCCGCGCCGCGAACACGGCGGACGGCCCCGTGCCGTACCGGTTCGCGAACCCCTCCCGCCTTCCCCTCGACGACCTCCCCGGCCTCCTCGACGGCGTCGGCCTGGTCGTCGTACGCCTCCTCGGCGGCCTCCGCGCCTGGCAGGAGGGCCTCGACGTACTGCTGGCCGCCGACCAGCACCGTCCGGTCGTGGTCCTGACCGGCGAGCAGGCCCCGGACGCGCAGCTGATGGAGGCGTCCACGGTCCCGATCGGCATCGCGGCCGAGGCCCACGGCTACCTCGCGCACGGCGGCCCCGCCAACCTCGGCCAGCTGGCCCGCTTCCTCTCCGACACGGTCCTGCTCACCGGCCACGGCTTCGAGCCGCCCGCGGCCTCCCCCACCTGGGGCCCGCTGGAGCGCACCGCCGGGCGGACCGACGGCCCCCGGGTCGCCGTGCTGTACTACCGCGCCCACGAGATGAGCGGCAACACGGCCTTCGTGCACGCCCTGTGCGAGGCCGTCGAGGCCCACGACGCGCAGCCCGTGCCGCTGTACGTGTCCTCCCTGCGCACCCCCGAGCCGGAGCTGCTGGCCGCGCTCCAGGGGGTCGACGCGGTGGTCACCACCGTCCTCGCGGCCGGCGGCACCAAGCCCGCGACCGCCTCGGCGGGCGGGGACGACGAGTCCTGGGACGCGGGCGCCCTCGCCTCCCTCGGCGTACCGATCCTGCAGGCCCTGTGCCTGACCGGCTCGCGCAGCAACTGGGAGGAGAACGACGAGGGCCTCTCCCCCCTGGACTCCGCCACCCAGGTCGCCGTGCCCGAGTTCGACGGCCGCCTGATCACCGTCCCGTTCTCCTTCAAGGAGTTCGACGCGGACGGCCTGCCCGCGTACGTGGCCGACCCCGAGCGGGCCGCCCGCGTCGCGGGGATCGCGGTGCGGCACGCGCGGCTGCGGCACATCGCCCGCCGTGACAAGAAGGTCGCGCTGGTCCTCTCCGCGTACCCGACCAAGCACTCCCGCATCGGCAACGCGGTGGGTCTGGACACCCCGGCCAGCGCCGTCGAGCTGCTGCGCACGCTGATCGCCGGCGGGTACGACTTCGGTCCCGTCGAGGGGATCCCCGGTCTGGTGTCGGGCGACGGCGACGAGCTGATCCGGGCCCTGATCGAGGCCGGCGGCCACGACCAGGACTGGCTGACCGAGGAGCAGCTGGCCCGCAACCCGGTCCGCATCCCGGCCGCCGACTACCGGCGCTGGTTCGCGCAGCTGCCCGCCGGGCTCCGTGAGAGCGTCGAGCGGCACTGGGGCGAGGCGCCGGGCGAGATGTTCGTCGACCGGTCCTCGAACCCGGAGGGCGACATCGTCCTGGCGGCCCTGCGCCGGGGGAACCTGCTCATCCTGATCCAGCCGCCGCGCGGCTTCGGCGAGAACCCGATCGCGATCTACCACGACCCGGACCTGCCGCCGTCGCACCACTACCTGGCCGCGTACCGCTGGATCCAGGCGCGGACGGAGGACGGCGGCTTCGGCGCCGACGCGATGATCCACCTGGGCAAGCACGGCAACCTGGAGTGGCTGCCGGGCAAGAACGCGGGCCTGTCCGCGGCCTGCGCGCCCGACGCCGCCCTCGGCGACCTGCCCCTGATCTACCCCTTCCTGGTCAACGACCCGGGCGAGGGCACGCAGGCCAAGCGCCGCGTGCACGCCACCCTGATCGACCACCTGGTGCCGCCTATGGCGCGCGCGGAGTCGTACGGGGACATCGCGCGCCTGGAACAGCACCTCGACGAGTACGCGCAGATCTCGGCGATGGACCCGGCCAAGCTGCCGGCGATCCGCGCCCAGATCTGGACCCTGATCCAGGCCGCGAAGCTGGACCACGACCTCGGTCTTCAGGAGCGCCCCGACGACGAGGGCTTCGACGACTTCCTGCTGCACGTCGACGGCTGGCTGTGCGAGATCAAGGACGCCCAGATCCGCGACGGGCTGCACGTCCTGGGCGGCGCCCCGACGGGGGCGGCCCGGGTCAACCTCGTCCTGGCGATCCTGCGCGCCCGCCAGATCTGGGGCGGTACCACGGCCCTGCCGGGCCTGCGCGAGGCGCTGGGCCTGGACGAGTCCGCCGCCACCCGCACCTCGGCGGACGCCGTCGAGGAGACGGCCCGCGCGCTGGTGCAGGCGATGGAGGACGCGGACTGGTCCCCGGAGGCCGTCGCGGCGGTCGCCGAGGGGCATTCGGCCGATGTCGCCGCGGTCCTCGCCTTCGCCGCGCACGAGGTGGTTCCCCGCCTCGCGGGCACGGTGGACGAGATCGCGCACGTGGTCAGCGCCCTGGACGGCTCCTTCGTCCCGGCCGGCCCGTCGGGCTCGCCGCTGCGCGGCCTGGTGAACGTCCTGCCGACCGGCCGCAACTTCTACTCGGTCGACCCCAAGGCCGTCCCGTCCCGGCTCGCCTGGGAGACCGGCCAGGCCCTGGCGGAGTCGCTGCTGACCCGCTACCGCACGGACAACGGCGAGTGGCCCGCGTCCGTCGGCCTGTCCCTGTGGGGCACCAGCGCGATGCGCACCTCCGGCGACGACATCGCGGAGGCCCTGTCCCTGCTGGGCGTCCGCCCCGTCTGGGACGAGGCCTCGCGCCGCGTCACGGGCATCGAGCCGATCCCGCTCGCGGAACTGGGCCGTCCCCGCATCGACGTGACCCTGCGCATCTCGGGCTTCTTCCGGGACGCGTTCCCGCACGTCATCGGCCTGTTGGACGACGCGGTACGGCTCGCGGCGTCCCTCGACGAGCCGGCCTCGGACAACTATGTCCGGGCCCACGCGCAGGCGGACCTGGCCGAGCACGGCGACGAGCGGCGCGCGACGACCCGGATCTTCGGCTCGCGCCCGGGGACGTACGGGGCGGGCATCCTCCAGCTGATCGACTCCCGCGACTGGCGCACGGACGCCGACCTCGCGGAGGTCTACACGGTGTGGGGCGGGTACGCGTACGGCCGCGGCCTGGAGGGCCGTCCGGCGCGCGCCGAAATGGAGACGGCGTACAAGCGGATCACGGTGGCCGCGAAGAACACGGACACCCGCGAGCACGACATCGCGGACTCGGACGACTACTTCCAGTACCACGGCGGCATGGTGGCCACGGTGCGCGCGCTGCGCGGCACGGCCCCCGAGGCGTACATCGGCGACTCGACCCGCCCGGAGACGGTCAAGACCCGCACCCTGGTGGAGGAGACCTCCCGCGTCTTCCGCGCCCGCGTCGTGAACCCGAAGTGGATCGAGGCGATGCGCCGCCACGGCTACAAGGGGGCCTTCGAGCTGGCGGCGACGGTCGACTACCTCTTCGGCTACGACGCCACGACGGGCGTGGTGGCGGACTGGATGTACGACAAGCTGACGGAGACGTACGTCCTGGACCCGGAGAACCGCGCCTTCCTGGAGGAGGCCAACCCCTGGGCCCTGCACGGCATCGCGGAACGGCTGCTGGAGGCCGAGTCGCGCGGCATGTGGGAGAAGCCGGACCCGCAGGTCCTCGAAGCCCTGCGCCAGGTGTACCTGGACACGGAGGGCAACCTGGAGGGCGAGGCGGAGTAGCCCGTCCCCCCAGGGGTGCCCGTCCCCGGGGTGCCCCCCTGCGGGGCCGCGCCCCGGTCTCCACGGTGAAGGCCGTCCCGCCGCCCGTCCCGGGCCGGCCGGGACGGCCTCTTCACGTCCGGGTGCCCCGCGCGCCCCGCGGCCACGGCTCCCGCGGCGGCGGCCCCTGCCAGCACCCCTTCCCCGCGCTCCATATCGGGCGGGGGCCCGTCCCGGCGCGGAACGGCCGGTCCGTCACCTGAAGCGGTGAACTCCCCCTTAGGCCGACCGCATCAGGGGTAGGGCACTGCTGATCTCGTGCGGGGGCCGGGCGCAACCGGCTCCCGCACCCATGGACGAAGGGCCGACCCTGCCGTGACGCAGCCGTTTCAACTGCCGGATTTCTATGTGCCTTATCCGGCGCGACTGAACGCCCATCTGGAGGACGCGCGGGTACACACCAAGACATGGGCGCGCGACCTCGGAATGCTGGAGGGCTCCGGCGTGTGGGAGGAGAAGGACCTCGACTCCCACGACTACGCGCTGCTCTGTTCCTACACCCACCCCGACTGCGACAGCGACGCGCTGTCGCTGGTCACCGACTGGTACGTGTGGGTGTTCTTCTTCGACGACCACTTCCTGGAGATGTACAAGCGCTCCCAGGACCGTGACGGCGCCAAGGCGTACCTCGACAAGCTCGCGGCCTTCATGCCCATGGACCTGTCCGACGGGTTCCCCGAGCCGACCAACCCGGTCGAGGCCGGACTCGCCGACCTGTGGGCGCGGACCGTCCCGGCGATGTCGGCGCACTGGCGGGAACGGTTCTCCGAATCGACGAAGAACCTCCTCAACGAGTCGATGTGGGAACTCGCCAACATCAACATCGGGCGGGTGGCGAACCCCCTGGAGTACATCGAGATGCGCCGCAAGGTGGGCGGCGCCCCCTGGTCGGCCGGCCTGATCGAGTACGTCTCCGCGGAGGTCCCCGCGCGCGTGGCGCACTCGCGTCCGCTCGGGGTGCTGCGCGACGCCTTCTCCGACGCCGTCCACATCAGGAACGACATCTTCTCCTACGAGCGCGAGGTCGCCGACGAGGGCGAGCTCTCCAACGCCATCCTCGTGCTGGAGACCTTCCTCGGCTGCTCCACCCAGGAGGCCGCCGATGCCTCCAACGACCTGCTCACCTCGCGCCTCCAGCAGTTCGAGCAGACCGCCCTCGCCGAGCTGCCCCAGCTGTTCGCCGACCACGCGATGGACCCGGCCGAGATCGCCGCCGTGCTGGCCTACGCCAAGGGCCTCCAGGACTGGCAGTCCGGCGGCCACGAGTGGCACATGGTCTCCAGCCGCTACATGAACAAGGAGGCCAAGGCCACCGCCCCGCTCACCCTGCCCTTCCTGCCGGCCGGGCTGGGCACCACCGCGCTCGACCTCCGGTCGGTGTTCACGCGGCGTTCCATGGAGCTGCGCCAACGCTCCTTCACGCACGTCCCGTTCGAGAAGACCGGCCCGTCCGTCATCCCCGACATCTACATGCCCCACGCGCTGACCCTCAGCCCCCACCTGGCGCACGCGCGCGAGGAGTCGGTGGCGTGGTGCGGCCGGATGGGCATGCTGGATCCCCAGCCCGGCGACCCCGGCTCGGCGATCTGGAACGAACAGAAGCTGCGCGGCTACGACTTCGCGGTCTGCTCGGCGGGGATCGACCCCGACGCCACCCCGGAGGCGCTCGTCCTGAACGCGTGCTGGCTGAGCTGGGGCACGTACGGGGACGACTACTACCCGGTGGTCTTCGCCCAGGCGAAGAACCTGCCCGCCGCGAAGGCCGCCACCACGCGCCTGATCGCCATGATCCCCGTCGACCACGCCGAACAGGCCGTCCCGGTCACGGCCATGGAGCGGGGGCTCGGCGACCTGTGGGTGCGTACGAGCGCCGGCATGTCCACCGAGCAGCGGACCGAGTTCCGGGCCACCCTGGTGGACATGCTGGAGGCGTGGCTCTGGGAGGTGGACAACCAGATCCAGAACCGCATCCCCGACCCGGTGGACTACGCCGAGATGCGGCGCAGCACCTTCGGCAGCCACCTGACGATGTACCTGTGCCGGCTCGGCCACCAGGGCCGTGGCATCCCGGAGGAGATCTACGCCTCCGGCACCATCCGGTCGCTGGAGAACGCCGTCTCGGACGCCGCCTGCCTGATCAACGACATCTTCTCGTACCAGAAGGAGGTGGAGGTCGAGGGCGAGGTGCACAACTACGTGCTCGTCACCCGGAACTTCTTCGACATCGGCTACCCGGAGGCCCTGCACATCTGCCACGCGCTGATGACCCAGCGCACCGAGGAGTTCGAGCACATCGTGGCGAACCAGCTGCCGCTGCTCTACGACGACTGGAAGCTGAGCGCGGAGGCCCGCGCCGCACTCGACGCGTACGTCGGCGAGCTGGAGGACTGGCACGCGGGCATCCTGAACTGGCACGAGAAGATCGCCCGTTACCGCCCGCAGGATCTGCACGCCCTGCCCGACGGACTGTCGACCGGCGTCTGGGGCGCGGACTTCGGCATGGCCGCGGCCCGCATCTCACTGCCCGTCTGACCCGGTGGCGGGGGCGGTCCGCTCGCCCGCCCCCGCCACCGCCCGCCCCCGCAGCCCGCGGCGCGGCAGCCCCGTCCCGCGCCTGCGCCGCCTCCGCCGCCCGCCCCGGCGCCGTACGCCTCAGAACTCGTCGGCGGTGTGCGGCAGCAGTTCCCCCCGCAGGGCCGCGTCCAGCGCCGCCGCCGCGCCCGGCGTGTGTTCCGCGACCAGTCCGGCGGCGACCAGCTCGGCGGCCCGGGTGCCGCCGAGGTAGCAGGCGGCCAGTTCCCGTACGTCCAGGGCCAGGTCGGGGGCCGCGCGGGCCGGCTCGTACGCGGCGCCGTCGGGCCCGGCCTTGAGCCGGAACCGCCCGGCGTTGGCGGGGAGCCGGGCGTCGGTCAGCTCCAGCACCAGTTCCACCGGCGCGGCCCAGGTGCGCGCCGTCAGGGCCGCCGGTACGTCGACGAGCCGCAGCCAGAGCGCCGGGAACTGGGCGGTGACCCGTACCTGGTCCCGGTCGGCCGCGAAGTGGAGCAGCGGGTCGTCCACCGGGCGTCCCCAGGCGCGGACCCGGCCGGTGAGGTCGAGGGCGGCGACGCATTCCCACAGGGCCGCGGCCACCGCCGGGGTGTCGGCCTCCAGTTCGTCGACGCGGACCAGTCCGAGCGGGCGCCCGGCGCTGCCGCCGCCGTCCTCCGGCTTGGTGCGGTAGAGCACGTACCCGGCGACGGGCTCGCCCGGCTCTCCCAGGACGATGACCCGGGGCGGACCCAACTCCTCGTCCTCCTCGTCCTGTTCGGACAGCCATTCCTCGGCCCAGCGCTCGGGGCCGCGGGCCGGGCGGCCGGCCCGCCGGGCGCGGGCGCGCTCGTGGAGGGGGCCGACGGCGGCGAGCACCTCGTCCGCGCCGAGGAGTCGCAGCGGGCGCCGGTCGGGGGCGATCCGCAGGGCGAGCGGCCGGGTCGAGTCGATCTCGATGGTGGCGCCGGTGGTGGCGGCGCCGAAGCCGAAGCGGCCGTAGATGGCGGCCTCGGAGGCCCACAGGGCGGCGATCGGCCGGCCGGCGGCCGCGGCGCGGCGCAGCTGCCCCGCCATGAGGGCGGTGAGTACGCCGCGCCGGCGGTGGGTGGGCGCGACGGACACGAAGGTGAGTCCGGGGCAGGGCAGGTCGGCGCCGGGTACGGAGAGCCGGAAGTCGTGGGCGGCCATGAAGCCGACGAGGGAGCCGCCGTCGTAGGCGCCGATGCGTTCGCACCGGGTCAGGAGCGCGCGGTGCGTGGCGCGGCGCTCCTTCTCGGGCCGGTCGTGGAAGACCAGGTACGCGAGCTCCAGAGCGCGGTCGATGTCGGCCTCGGGTACCTCGCGGATGTCCACCATGATCGCGAGACTAATCGGTCATCGGGGACCGGTCACCCCAAAATGGCCGGTTCTCCCGCCCCGGGCCGCGGACGGGACGAGCCGGCGGCGGACGGGACGGCGCGCGGGGAGGCCGGCGCGCCGACGCGGTGGACGGCACGCGGTGGACGGCCGAAAGGCGCGCCCCCGGGGGACGCGCCCGTGCGCTCACGTCGCGGGGCCGGCCCTTCAGGCGACGGAGCCTATGCGGCCGATCAGCGTGCTGGAGGCGTCGGGGTGGATCGGGATGTGCGCCCCGGTGAGCGCGACGCCGGTGCCGCCGCGGCGGTTGGCGACGATCTCGGCGGCGATGGACAGCGCGGTCTCCTCCGGCGAGCGGGCGCCGAGGTCCAGGCCGATCGGCGAGCGCAGACGGGCCAGTTCGAGCTCGGTCACGCCGACCTCGCGGAGCCGCTTGTTGCGGTCCTCGTGGGTGCGGCGGGAGCCCATGGCGCCGACGTAGGCGACGGGGAGCCGCAGGGCCAGTTCGAGGAGCGGGACGTCGAACTTGGCGTCGTGGGTGAGCACGCACAGGACGGTCCGGCCGTCGACCTCGGTGCTCTCCAGGTAGCGGTGGGGCCAGTCGACGACGATCTCGGCGGCCTCGGGGAAGCGGGCCTTCGTCGCGAAGACGGGCCGCGCGTCGCACACCGTGACCCGGTAGCCGAGGAACGTGCCGATCCGCACGAGGGCGGAGGCGAAGTCGATGGCGCCGAAGACGATCATGCGCGGGGGCGGGACGCTGGACTCGACCAGCACCTTGAGCGGCTCTCCGCAGAGCCTGCCGTCGGCGCCGATCTCCAGCACTCCGGTCCGCCCGGTGTCGAGCATGGCGCGGGCCTCTTCGGCGATCGTGCGGTCCAGCTCGGGGTGTCCGCCGAAGCCGCCCTCGTGGGCGCCCTCGGTACGGACGAGTACGGCGCGGCCCATCAGCTCGGCCGGACCCTCGGCTATCCGGGCGACCGCGGCGGCCTCACCGCGGGCGGCGGCGGCCAGCGCGGCCGCGAACACCTCCCGGGCGGCGGAGCCCACGGGCACCGGGGTGACGAGGATGTCGATGATTCCGCCGCAGGTCAGGCCCACGGCGAAGGCATCGTCGTCGCTGTACCCGAAGCGCTCCCGGACGGTTTCGCCGTCTTCGAGCGCCTGCCGGCACAGCTCGTACACCGCGCCCTCCACGCATCCGCCGGAAACCGAACCGATCGCCGTGCCCTCGCCGTCGACGGCGAGGGCGGCCCCGGGCTGCCGGGGCGCGCTCCCGCCGACCGCCACGACCGTGGCGACGGCGAAGTCACGTCCCTGCTCGACCCACCGGTTCAGTTCTTCGGCGATGTCCAGCATGGGGGCCTCCTCGGAGGGGTTCGGTTCCAGTATCGGATGCGTGGGGGGTCAGGTACGGATCATCGCCCGGCCTAGCCGACGCCGAGCCATCCCTCGATGGGGTGGAGGGCGAAGAACACCAGGAAGATGCCGGTCAGCGCCCACATGAAGGCGCCGATCTCGCGCGCCTTGCCCTGCGCCACCTTGATGGCGACGTAGGAGATGACACCGGCGGCGACGCCGGCCGTGATCGAGTACGTGAAGGGCATGACCACGACGGTCAGGAAGACCGGGATCGCGGTCGCGCTGTCGGCCCAGTCCACGTGGCGGGCGTTCTGCATCATCATCGCGCCGATGACGACCAGGGCGGCGGAGGCGACCTCGCCCGGGACGATCTGGGTGATCGGGGTGAAGAAGAGGCAGGCGGCGAAGAACAGGCCGGTGACCACGGAGGCCAGACCCGTACGGGCGCCCTCACCGACTCCGGTGGCCGACTCGACGAACACGGTCTGGCCGGAGCCGCCCGCGACGCCGCCGATGGCGCCGCCGGCGCCGTCGATGAACAGGGCCTTGGACAGGCCCGGCATGCGGCCCTTGTCGTCGGCGAGCTTGGCCTCGGTGCCGACGCCGATGATGGTGGCCATCGCGTCGAAGAAGCCGGCGAGCACCAGGGTGAAGACGATCATGCCGACGGTCATGTAGCCGACGTCGCCCCAGCCGCCGAAGCTGACGTCGCCGAAGAGCGAGAAGTCGGGCGTGGAGACCACGGAGCCGTCGAGCACCGGCGGGCCGTTCTTCCACGCCTTCGGGTCGATGTCCACGACGGCGTTGAGGATCGCGGCCACGATGGTGCCGCCGACGATGCCGATCAGGATCGCGCCGGGCACCTTGCGGGCCTGGAGCATGAAGATGGCGATCAGGGTGATCGCGAAGAGCAGGACCGGCCAGCCGGAGAGCTCACCGGTGGCGCCGAGCTGCACGGGGGGCATCAACTCCCCGCCGTTGCCGACGAAGCCCGCCTTCACGAAGCCGATCAGGGCGACGAAGAGGCCGATGCCCATGGTGATCCCGTGCTTGAGCGCGAGCGGGATCGCGTTCATGATCAGCTCTCGGAGGCCGGTGACGACCAGGAGACAGATCACGACGCCGTAGACCACGCACATGCCCATGGCCTGCGGCCAGGTCATCTGCGGGGCCACCTGCGAGGCCAGTACGCCGGACACGGAGAGGCCGGCGGCGAGGGCCAGCGGCACCTTTCCGACGAAGCCCATCAGCAGGGTGGTGACGGCCGCGGCGAACGCCGTGGCGGTGATGATCGCCGAGGCGGCCATCGTGGTGCCCTCGACGTCCTTGCCCGAGAGGAGCAGGGGGTTGAGGAGCAGGATGTACGCCATGGCCATGAAGGTCGTGATACCGCCACGAACCTCGTTGCCGACGTTGGATCCTCTGAGCGTTATGTGGAAGTACCGATCGAGCCAAGACCGGCCGGCGGGGTTCAGAGAGCCGTCGCCGGCCTCTTCCGCACTGGTCTTGGGCTCCACAGACGATTGGGTCATGGTGCCTAACTCCCAAGGTTCAAAGGGGCACCCGCATAAAGACTGGAGACGCGGGATTTGGGAAACTCCGTTGGCTGCACGACCCGGGGTGACGGCCCGAGGCGACGCGAATGTTCACTGCGTGTACTGCGGGTAGTGCGGGGGTTACCGCTGGTACTACGGGGGGGGGGTTCGCAGGGGTACTGCCGGGTGAAGGGACCGCGAGCGGTGCGGTACTTCGTGTACTCCGGGCGGTGTGGGTGGAAGTGTGACGTTCCCGGGTCACACCGCCCGGAGAGTCTGGGGGGCTGCCTGGACGAGCCGGGACTTCCCGGCGCCGGTCGTCCCGA